>JBBRVK010000011.1:0-14750 GCA_038247045.1 Minisyncoccia bacterium
AATACTTTCAAAATCATAAGTTGAATATCCATATTGATAACTTGAGTTTAAAACATCAGGAAATTGTTTATCGAGAGTACTAAAAATTAGATTTAAAAAAGAAACGACTGTTGTTGTTAGAGTTATTAATATTCCAAGAGACAAAAAGAAAAAACCAACGTTAAGTTTCGATTTATTTACCTCTAAATTTTGTGTTGTTTCCATAATAGTTTTATTATATCAGAATTATGGTGTATAATAAAATCCGGAAATGATACACTTACATCAAAAATCAAGTGCTGCCATCGAGCGGTTAGCAATTAGAACTACACGCTTCATCGGATCGACAGATTCGCTTTTTATTCATACCGTATTATTTATTGCATCCTTTGTTCTATATTTCTTTGGTTTTCCCCTAGAAGAGATATTACTTGTGGTCACGACCATCGTTTCACTTGAAGCAATCTACTTGTCTATTTTTATTCAAATGTCAGTTAATCGCCAAACAAGGAAACTCCACGCGGTGGCTCGCGATGTCGATGAGATTCAGGAAGATGTTGAAGATATTCAAAAAGATGTTGATGAGATTCAGGAAGATGTTGAAGATATTCAAAAAGATGTTGATGAGATTCAGGAAGATGTTGAAGATATTCAAGAAGAAGATGAAATAGACGAAAAAGAAGAAAAAGAAGATGAGGAAGTATTAATAAGAATTGAAGATACCTTGGCAAAATTAATAGAAGAAGTTGTTGAATTAAAAAAACAACACGCCAATAAAACAAAAGATTAGTTAAATATTTACCCCATAGGCCTTGCCTATGGGGTAAATATTTTTGAATTATTTTCTTAAAACGACAAACTCTCCTTTCTCATATTTAATTAATTTCGATGGCAATACATCTCTTTTCCCACCTGCTACATATAAATCAACTTTATTATTAAAATATTTTAGAGCTTCATCAATAGTTTTAGCCGGAACAAAACCTTCTGGATTAGCACTTGGAGCAACAATCGGACCAACTTTTTTAAGTAATTTATAAAGATATTGATTTTTTGAACCTATCATACGAAATGCTATTGAATTAGTTCCACGATGTAAATATTCAAATTTAGAGAGATTACAAGGTAAAACTATACTCACTTTTCCAGGCCAAAATTCTTTAAGAACCTTAATATCATTTTTTTCTATTTCTACCCCAAATATACCTAAATCTTTAAAGGACGTAATAAGTATAATAAAAGGCTTATCTTCATTTCTCCCTTTTATTTTATATATATTTTCAACTGTTTTTTTAGATAAGGCCTTACCCACGATTCCATATAAAGTATCAGTAGGAAGTATAACAACCCCATCATTATTCAAAACATCTATAGCTTTTTGCCAGTCATTTTTCATAGCTTATAAATTCATTATAGACAAGAAGCTATATATAGCAAGTTTTATTATTTGACTTTTCATAATATTATGATATAATTGATTTAAATAAGGTTGTACTATGTTCCTAAAAATTAATAGTTATGGCGTGAATAGAGAAACTCGCTGAAAGCAAATGAAAAGAAATTATCTTGGATTCGCACATTGCGAATAAATTTTTATTAATGAAGACTACGTTAACCGCCATTGGAGCAAGTACTCTCACTAGGATGGCAAAAAAACTTGGGGCCCAAATCAGATTCGAGAAAAGAATCAATTACGAAGAAGTTTGTGGCTGGGATGTGGATGTGTATTTATGGGATTGGGGATTTGGTTTTATTAAAATTACTGATCCGGTAAATTTAATAGGACTTGCAATTATGTCAGTTATCACAAAAGATGAAACTGAATCAAGAAACGAGACTCCAAGATTTTCCCATGTTTGTATACATGACAAGCAAATTGATTTTTTAAATGTTTACACCATAATAAATGGAGTAAACGATGTTACAGAATGGTACGAAGAATTCGTACTATCAAACCCCGGTTTATACAGATTTAGAGTTATTGTACCTGTATCTATTGGATAAAATTAAAAAATAGGCCCGTTGCATAAAGCAGTCGGCCTATTTCTTTTTATTTATTTAAATTCTAAACTCAATCACATCCCCATCTTTCACTATGTATTCCTTCCCTTCAGTTCTAACTTTACCTTTTGAACGAGCTTCACCATAGCTTCCAGAATCTAATAAATCTTTCCAAAAAACAACTTCTGCTCTTATAAATTTATCTTTAAAATCTGTATGAATAGCCATCCCAGCAACAGGAGCAGTAGAATTATGTTTAATTGTCCAAGCACGACTCTCATCTTCACCTGTTGTAAAATAAGTATCAAGACCAAGTAGTTTATACGATTCTTTAATTAGATTATCAATTCCATCTGTCTCACCTCCTAATTCCTTTCGAAACATTTCCTTTTCTTCACCTTCAAAATCTTTTAATTCATCTTCTATTTTGGCATCAATCACAACAAAGCGTGATCCCATACTTTCAATATAATCAGTTAATTCTTTAAAAATTTCAGGGTTTGATTCATCTAAATTTTTTGAGCCAGCTCTTTTGTTGAATCCGTAAATAAAAGGTTTGAGTGTAAGAAGATTTAACATTTTTACTTTTTCAGTTTCCTTTTCATTAAAATCAACTGTATTTGCAAGTTTACCTGCTTCAAGACTTTCAATAAGCTTAATAAGTGCAACCTCTTCTATTACTGCTTCTTTGTCGTTCTTCTTTAAATCTTTTTGAATGTTATTTTTTCTTTTTACAACAGTTTCAAGGTCAGCAAGAATAAGTTCAAGATTAATAATTTCAATATCACGAAGCGGATCTATATCTCCCATAACATGAAGAATCTCATCACCTTTATCACTCTTTAACGGGAAAATTCTAACCATTTCAAGTATTGCATCAACTTCACGAATATTTGCTAAGAATTTATTTCCAAGTCCTTCTCCTTCTGAGGCACCTTTAACAAGTCCAGCAATATCGACGAATTCAATAGCCGCAGGTATTGTCTTTTGTGATTTAGAAAAATCTGAGAGTAGCCAAAGTCGAAAATCTGGAACAGCCACAACTCCCACAGATGGGTCGATAGTGCAAAATGGATAGTTCTCACAAGGAACACTCTTATTTGTAAGAGCGTTAAATAGAGTCGACTTCCCGACATTTGGTAGACCTACAATTCCGATACTTAATGACATAATAGTATGAATATAACAAAAAAATCAACAAATTGCACTCTAGACTATTTTATTTAATATTTTTGTTTTATAATACATATAATGGAAAAAACAATATTTCATAAGATTTTTAAATATTTTATTATTTTAGTGTCAGTATTTTTTTGTATATTTATTATTTGGCAAATTTTTAAAAAAGTACCAACAGATAAAAATTGGAAGGATACATTAAAAATCTTATCTACAGCTGAATTCAAAGATAATTTGGTAACAGTTAAAAATATTAGAAACTTTCAATATGATAGTAATGGAAACCCTACCGTCAAAAATTACTACAATAAAACCTATGATTTAAATAATTTAAAAAAAGTTTGGTATATAACAGACCCCTTCAGCCCAGGAAGCCCATTTGCTCATACTTTTTTATCATTTGAATTTAATGATGAATCATTTCTAGCAATTACAATTGAAGGAAGATTAGCTAAAAATCAATCGTACGGAATGTTAAATGGAACATTACATACTTTCCCTTTGATTTATATAGCAGCCGACGAAAGAGATGTTATTTATGTTCGTACTAATATTTTTAAGGATGGAGTCTATGTTTATCCATTGATTACAAACACTAAAGACGGAAGACTTCTTTTAGTGGATATGCTCAAAAAAATGAATGATATCGGGGCACACCCCGTATGGTACAATTCAATAAATGCAAATTGTACTTCAAGTATAGCTATGCATGTAAATAAAATTTGGCCAGGACTCCTACCAAAAATTGAATGGCAATCACTTTTTACTGGTTTTGCCGATAAATTAATATTAGATAAAGGTCTCATTGAAACGAATCTTAATATTAATGATGCTAGGAATAAGTTTAATGTTACTGATATATCAAATAAAATTGGTTATGTTGAAAATTATTCAATCTTAATACGTAAGTAATATAAAATATAAATGCCCCTTGATCATTCAAGGGGCATTTTGTTTTTAGTATTTCAAGATTAATAAATAAACCTACCTTGAAATTTTTTAGACCAGTGTTTATGTGAGTGCAACACTGATTTCTTTATATCTCCTAATCGCTGTCCAAAATCAAGACAGGAATTAAGAAAGACAGAATCAGAATCTTCATCAGGAGAGATTATAAAGGTTCTCAAAATACCGAGCTGACCTAACTTTCTACAATAATTGTAATGGTAGCTTTCTAGTAGTTTGCTCTCAATTTCTTCTGAAATTTTAAATAGAATGGAATCAGTTGCATCTCTGTCACTGTTCTGAATAAAAAAGGTATAAGCAAATTCATCATCGCTTAACTGTTCTGGTGAGACAAGCCAAAATTTTGGACATATCCCAAATTTTTCTATTACACCCAAAACAACTTCTTTTACAAACTGCTCATTTAACTTTTCTCCAAAAAGGTCAACTACTTTGTCTTTTCTTTTAAGAAATCTAATAAGAGGACATTTCCTTTCGTGTCCCAATACCACAATGATGTCATTTAAACGATATCGATATAAACCGCCGCCTGTCGTCACAATAACAGAGTACTCTTTATGGAGAGATAATTCATCAGCAAGAAAAATTTTTCCTTTGTCTTTTCCTTCTTCGGATTCAAATTCAAAAAAATGAGAAGTTATAGATAATGCAGATTTTTCACTTTTATACGGAAATGAAACAAAAGCCTCTGTCGCGATTAACCCCTTTGGCTCAATCGTAATGCTTGGGAAATACATAGCAAGTTTTGGTAATACATTTGAGGCCTCTCCATCAGCCCAACAACTAATCATTTGAAGTTTAGGCCATATCAATTCATAAAAATTATGTCCCTCATTATCTTTTGAAATGAATTCCCATTCTCCCCATCTTTGGCTAAGCATTTTTAGTTCAAGTGCCCTTTTGGGATTTTTCTTTAATTTTGACTTTATAGATTTTTCAATCTCTAAATCTATCCCTAAACAAACTGACAAGGTGCCATTTTCTATATCATCAATCAAATGCTTTATTTCCTTTTTTAGAGGAGATAAACAAAGAATAATAAAAGTTGGATTCCAAATAGATATCCAAGTTATATTCCTCTCCTCGAGTAAAAATCTCAAGGTTGCATAACGAAAAACATCGATATCCTTAATCAAGGATAATTCAGATGGGGCTAATTGTATTGTGTTCAATACCCAACGAGCAAATCTACCTAGATACATTTTATCATCATCAAATCCAACTGGTATATGACCATCTGAATACACAACTTTTTGTCCAATAGGAGTAATAGACCAGTAAGTTTTCCCAAATAATATCTTAGGAAACTTTTTGATTAAAAACCAAAACCAAGGATTAATCCCTTCTTGGAATTCTTCTAGCAGAATTTCGTTGTAAGGAATCAATTTTGAAGCACTTGTAGAACCACTTGATACTCCAAAACGACAAATTTTTTCTTTGGTTAAAACATTTTCTTCTCCATCTGCTATTCGTACAATATAATTAGAAAAATCTTCATATGAAGAAATCGGGACATTTAACTGGAATTCTTTCACAGAACGAATACTATGAAATTTGTACTTTACCCCAAAGATAGTTTTTTTGTTGCTATCAAGAAGATCCATCAAGTATTTATTCTGAACTTCCTCAACTACTTTAACAGATTTCCTCCATTTGAAACTCTTTACCCAAGCGAAAGAAAACAAAAGAAAGTTTGCAATAAAAACTACTAAATTTTTCATAAGACTTTGTTTTTTTCTTTGTCCATTTTATATAACCTATGTACTACTTGAGTGAAATTACTTTGAGCAACTTCCGCAAGACATACGAGTTCATTCCCTTTCAAATAATTAGGATTTCTTTTGAAAAAGTAATCCACATGGGGGTTACTTCTAGGTGGAACAGAAGCATCAGGGCTCTCTGTTTTTAATCTTTGAGTTTCTCCCTCAAATAGGAGAAGCCCGCTTGATTCATCATAATTTTGGGGATATTTTTTATATCCAAACATGTTCATCACTGCCGTAACATGAGAATACTGCTCTAAGTTGTAGCATGGGAAAAATTCTTTAAAGTAAAAAGGCAGGACACGATATGTCCGCCACCCCTTTGAGATGAGAGCATAATATATCTTATGCGATGGATATCGCGATATAGTTCTCATAAAGAATTTTGATAATTCAATCCCAAAACCAAAACTATCTCTGTACTCCTGTTTGATTGTAGTGTCTCCAGAGAAAAGAATTTTTATTTTTTCTTTTCCCATAAACATATCAATCTCCATCAAAGTAGAGAAACCGACAATTTCACATTCTTCACTTTTGAGAATCATAACGAACTGTTTTTCTCTTAAATCGTGGACAAATTGGTTCCAATCGACTCCGTCAAACTCAATCTGCATCAAGTTGTGGAAAGTTTTAATCTCTTCTTTTGTTAAGTTTTTAACCATCTTAGTTTCGTTTAACATTGTTTTCCTCCTTTTCCATTTTATTTAGTGATTTTTAAATATCATAATTTGACACATTTATAACACAAAAGTTAAAAATTAGGAAGTGTGAACAAAAAAAAGAGTCTTAATTGTTTTTACACAAATAAGACTCTAATGATTATAAAAAAGCAATATCCAAATGAGGAATTGCTTTTGGAAGTACGGCGCTATCGATATCTTCCCAGTGTACAAGATAAATAGAACTGTCGAGTCGTCTAGATGAATACCTTGAAACGACTTTACTAAGATTATTTCCCTTACAAATTCCTACAGAGATCCAATCATACCCACAATTTGACACACAACTGACGACATTAGAAAGAATAGCATCAAGGACGTATTGATTGTTGTCTTTTGCGCTTAAGAATGAGGTTTGAAGCATTTTTATCTCTTCACCCTCTTTTGGTAAATATGGAAGTCCAAAAATACCAGCATAAAAGTTATAAAAATAGCGAGCTATTCTCATCTTTTTTGAGTAACCTGCAACCATAATTTGTTTACAAGATGACTGGTCCCAAACTCCAAGTGTCCCCCATACTCTACATGAAATAGTATAAGTGAAAAAATTTTTGAATGAAAAACCAAGAAATAATTTATTTTGATTTTTTAAATCATCTAAATTATATACTTGAGAAAAATCATAACAACTATTCCATTCATTAATACAATCACAAGCTGAAGAAATCGTACTCAGATCATTTCTATTAACATTTCTGTCTTTGATTTTGACCTTTCTATCCTTCCTTATAGGAATCAGATGAGTTTCCATAACTCCAATTTTACTATAAGCTGGCAGACCTGCTCGTTTCCCTTCTAACACTTTTTTAGCAGAAATATTTTCGTCTAAAACAGTTGTTAAATAATAAGGCAAATCACTATCATTTTGCAAATTATGAAGGTATTGATACGCCCGTAATAGCGCAATACCATCACGCTCTCCAGGAAGTACTCTCAGAGAATGTAAATACCAAACAGTTTTCTTCTCCCCATTTAAATACACATTCCAGAGATTTCGACCCCCAAAACCTATTATTTTTCCTGTATCATTTCTTCTACACAACATCATTTCTGATTTTATGCATCCAATATTTTCAGCAAGAAAAAAAGAAGGTTCCCGACAAAAAGCAAGTGAAATACTCCCAGGCATATACGTCTCTTTTATAATTCTGCGCAAATCCTCATCATCTGATGGAACTGCGATACTAAAAGAATACTTCATACTCATGTGACATCTCCTTCCTCTTTGTCTTGGAAAAGCGGGATAGGCCGAAATGATTCATTACCGAGAGGCAATCCATCCTTCTGGCCAATCTCTTTTCGAAGTAACCCATTTGCAAAGAAATACATTGCACCCTTTGATATTGAATTCATATTGCCTTTAATGTTTTTAGCTCTCTTAATTATTCCAGAATAACTGTAAAATTTTTTACGAGCTTTTAAACATTCTTCGTGCAACTCTTCTGCGGTTATATGCAAAGGATCAAAAGACAAATCTCCAAAACGAAAAGTTGGAGAAAGCCACCATGCTTCATCGTTTAACCTTCCGTCACTTTGGAACTGCTTATAAAGCGGAGTTCCAGGGAAAGGGACCAAATGATTAAAAGCACCAAGGAATATCCCCATCTCAATTGCAAAATCAGCTGTTTTTCTTATATCATATGCTGATTCAGAATCGTAACCAAAAACAAATGTCCCATAAAGTGAAATTCCATACTTATGGAAAGTCTCTATTGATTTCTTATACTCTCCCATTCCTATGTTTGCTTTTTTATCCATCAAAAGAAGAGTGTCAGCACGAATTGATTCAAAACCAATCAGCATACCAACACATCCACTTTCAGCAAGAAGTTCTAAAAACTTTTCATCTTTAGCCATAGTTAAGGTTCCCTGACCAGTCCATTTAATTTTCTGTGGAATCAATTCCTTACAAAGTTCTTTGGCATGATTTGGATTTCCAAAAAAATTATCTTCAACAAAGAAAATTTTTCGATGTTTCAAAGACGAAACTTCTTCAATAACACTGTCTATTGGACGTGGAAAATAGATAGAATGTGTAGCAGCTGCTATTGAACAAAAATTACAACAAAGCGGACAGCCTCTCCCAGTTTCAACTTCGCTAAGACTAAAATAAGATTTACTTCCAAAAATTTCTCTTTTAGGTTGTATATATTCATACAATTCTTTCTTATTTTGAATATAACGTTTTTTTAGAATACCCTTTTCTGCATCAGATATTACTTGATGCCATAAGGGTTCAGCATACCCAATCATAATACTATTCGCATAAAGAATAGCTTCTTCGGGAACTAAAGTTACATGGTAACCTCCTAAAATAGTTTTAATTCCTCTTTTAAAAAACTCCGCTGAGATCTCATAGGCACGCTTTGCCGTATAAGCTTCAACTGTGATAGCGACTAAGTTGGTCACCGTATCAAAGTTAATCATCTCAACTCTTTCATCAAAATACTCAATCTCGACATCTGGTGGAGTAAGACCAGCCAGAGTGGCAATTGTTAGCGGTTCCATTTGCCAGGTTCTAACATACTCATTAGAGCTTTTTCTGCCAACATGTGGCGTAATAAATGTTACTTTCATCTAAGATCCCTCTCTTTCTTTTTGTTTGTTTTTTTAATTAATTTTTCTACAACAAATTCCATATTCCCCCCTCTTTCTATTTATTTAGTTAATATTTCAAATAATCCCCATTTGTCAATAAAAATAACATAAAATACTAAAAACAACAAGAAGCCTTGACTTTTATTTAAAATAGAATAGTCTCTAAAAGAATGCTGTTTTTTAATAAATAATTTTATTTATAATCTGTAAGATTTTCTAAATTTCCCATCCTAAATGAGAAAGTTAGAAAATCTTATATATTATTCACTAAATTTAATAAAAATAACATGAAGAAGTTACTACTGATTATGCCTGATGCGCATATGCACAAAATCGAATTTTTTAGTTTTAAAAAATCATTACGTGAAGCACCTCTTACTCTTACGACACTCGGAGCGATGACCCCTGAGCATTATGAAGTAAAGATAATCGATGAAAGTATCGATTCTGTACCTCTTGATTATAAGGCCGACATCGTAGGAATAAGTACATTAACAGGTACTTGTTTACGAGCTTATGAACTAGCTGACCATTTTCGGAGGGCCGGTTCATACGTGGTTATAGGAGGAGTGCATGCCTCTATTATGCCAGAAGAAGCAAAGTTATTTGCAGACACTGTAATAATAGGTCCCGCCGAATTCTCTTGGGTAAAATTTTTGCAAGACTTTGAAAATCTCTGTCCAGAAAGATTTTATGGAGGAGTTGATGTCTACGAAGATGATATTCTAAGGGATGTTCCCTCCGCAAAAATAAGTCTGCAGAGGAATAGTGGATATACGATACCTGCTACGATACAAGCAACTCGTGGATGTAAGCACAAATGTGATTTCTGCTCTGTAAATTCTGTCTGGCCAAGGTTTGTCAAAAGACCAATAGCCGATGTTATTCGAGATATATCATTAGTTCCACATCATAGAATCGCCATTAATGATGTAAGCCTGGTCGATGATATCGAATATGCAAAAGAATTATTCAAAGCTATGATTCCCCTTAAAAAAGAATGGGGTGGACTAGCCACAGTACTCGTAGCAAAAGATGACGAACTCTTAGATTTGATGAGGAAAAGTGGTTGCAAATTTCTCCTTTTGGGATTCGAATCTGCAGAACAATCTGTTCTCAAAAACATTTCAAAAGGATTTAATCAAAGTTCCAACTACAAAGAAGTAGTCGACAAACTACATTACTATGGCATCTCAATACAGGGCTGTTTTGTTTTTGGTTTTGATCACGACACCACAGATGTATTCGAGAAAACTGTCGCAATTGTAAATGATTTAAAAATCGACATTCCGAGGTATTCAATTTACACACCATATCCCGGAACTCCATTATTTGAGAGATTGTCATCTGAGGGGAGAATACTAAGTTTCAACTGGAACAACTATGACACCATGCATGTTGTCTACCAGCCCAAACTTATGAGTCCAGAAGAATTGTATGCTGGTTTCAAATGGTCGTATAAAGAGACATTTAAAATGTCTAGCATCGTTAGACGTTCCATATTTAATGGGCGTAATCCATCAGCTATTAATTTTGTAGGGAATATTGTATACCGAATCTTTGTTAATAGACTATATAACGAAGAAAGATTTGCAAAACCCTTCATGAAGTAATTATTTAAAAACGTACCGCAATTTATAATTGTCTGGTACGTTTTTATTTTTTTATCGAGTGGCGCTACTTACTTTTAATTTAATCTTCCTTGAAATAATAAATCCTATAAATATTAAGATTAGTGCAGCCAGAAAAGAATAATTTACACTATAAACAATTATAAATCCAGCTATTATTGGCCCAATGATTTGTCCAACACTTATATAGGATGCTCCTATTCCCATAATTTCACCTTGATTCTCTGGACGTGTATTTTTTGAAAATATTGTCTGAACTAAAGTCTCTATCGCTGTACTAGACAAAGACATCAAAATAATAGCTACAATCAAAGCAGTAATAGTATGAATAAATAATAATACAGCAAAAGATAAAGAGAGAACCAATAAGGCCAAACGCAAGGACCTTATATCCCCTATTTTTTTACTAATAAAAGGTATAAAAAATAATTGTGAGATAACCGCAACAACACCAAAGAGTAAAAATGTCATCGATATATTTATTGGGGTTAAATGTAAAATCTTTATAGAATATGGCTGGTAAGCCAAAATAAAGATACCAAAAGCAAATGACCACAAAAAAGAAACAAGCAATGTTTTTCCTGTTGACTTATCAAAGATAGCGGCGAATAATTTATTCCAATTAATTAATTTTTTGTACTCAACCCTTCCGATGTGTTGATTTGTCTCACCCATGAAAACAATAGCCACAATAACAGCTATTATAGAAAGTCCTCCAGCGATGATAAATGGTAATTGGATAGAAATACCCACTGTTAAAGCTGCAATAGCAGGCCCTGCGACTAATCCAATACCATAACAGGCTCCTATAATACCAAAACCCTTGGCTCTATCTTTTCCCTCTGTTGTATCAGAGATAACAGCTTGCGCAACAGGGAGATTACCAGAGGTTATCCCATCGAGTGCTCGTGCAATAAATAGAAATATCGCAGCAGGGGCAAATGCCATCATAAAAAATGATATTACCGTCCCAATCAAAGAATAAATCAACAATGGTCTTCTGCCATATTTGTCTGAAAGTATCCCAATAATTGGGGCAAAGAGAAATTCAAAAATAGAATAGATAGAAAATAAAAAGCCTAAAGCAATCCCTGAGAGATTATACTGAAATGAATACGCATACAAGACAGGAATAATAATTCCATAACCAAGGGCTCCGATCAAAGTGACAACAGCAACAACAAAGATATGTTTATTGTTATTAGTCATAATTATTCTTTTACTAATAAAAATCGCTTGTATGTTGGGATAAAGGTAGGAGATATTGTTGCCTTAAAATCTACCTCATTAAAGACATCATCAAAATCTTCTTGTTTGTGTTTATATATCTTTACACCTAACCATCCTTCCATTATAAAGTTTCTCACGGGGTCCATAATTATATTCCACAAACCAGAACATACATAATCACGAGTAGAGATAAAACCCTCTCTTTTTAAGATCAGAGACCAAACATTTAAAAGCTTTAGAAGATTTACTTTATCAAAAAATTCCCAAAAAGCATCTGTTTCTATCCAATCAATACTCTCTAAGTCAATAATTGATTGTAAATCAAGGGCATCCACCCTTATAATATTTATATCTTTATCTTTATATTTTTTATCAACTAATTTTCGAATGGCAACAAGATGATCTTCGTTTATATCAATAATCCATATCTTAGTTTTAATGTTTTTTACTAACACAAATCTGATAAATTCTTCAGCAGTTTTTTTATTCCCAACACCACAAAGTAAACAAGAAAAATCTTTCTTGTAAAAGTCAAAATTAGGATTTATATTTTTTATATCTTCAACTGCTTTTTTATATGACCACCTCAAATATGCTCCAGCCATTGGATTATTCATAAAAATCCAATAATTTCTATAATAATTCATACAATATTTTAAAAAATATATGATTAATTTTTAGAAATCATTTCTTTCAGAGCTACTTCTCCTAGCTCATGATCATTATGTTTTAATTTAAAACCATCTTTTAGGTCTCGCCAAAAATCCTTTTTAAAATACCAATTAATCAAAAAGACAATAGCTGCCATGATGATAGAACCTAATATAGCAATATACATATCTTGCTGGGCATCCCAGATATCGCCCTGTGATCCTAAAAAGGCTATTCCAGACATTGGATCTAAATTTTTTGCGGCTTGCCATTCTACAAGTTCATATATTGCCGAAAAAGAACCAAGCAAATCTATCGGTATTAAATAAGCCCAAAGCCCTTTAACTTGTGCAAGGCGCATAAACATTTCTCTTATAGGATAAAAAAGAAGAAATCCAAAAGAAAAATGAACTAATCTGTCATACATATTTCTTTCAGAACCAAAAATAGAACCTACTGTATTACCAAAAGGTACATGCTCGTAAGTATAATGTGAACCGATAACATGAAAAATCAAAAACAAAACTATTAAAGTATATGACAATTTTGATAATTTAAAATAGCGACCGAGAATTATAATAATTGGAACAAAGAAAAAAACTAAATAATTTTCCAACAACCAGTCTTTAGGGAAAACTGGATTAAAAGCAGACCATAACCAAACAATTAATAATGAAAAAACAAGAAACCAATGATACTTTTTCATACTTATATTTTAATTTATTATTTAAATAAAAACAATCAGGTACTGTTTATAAACAAAACAGTACCTCTTAAATAAATGATGGGGATACAGTAAAAAGTTATAATAATTTCAATTTATTTTATAAGAAATATTAATCTTAATCAATAATACAAACTTCTGGTAAGTAAGTTAAAGTTTTTAGTGTTCCTTTTTTATCAGGAACTAAAATCTTATTTTTCATTACGAGTGGATACCATTGTTTAAACAAAGAAGAACCAACTACTTTGTATTCTTCTTGTTCTTTACCAGCGGAGCCTTCGACAACGTATTCATAAATTAAAGTCATCAAATTTTTATTTAAACTTCCAGTTAATGTTCCTTGGTATCCATAAGTTGCACTAACTCCGTCTAGTGTTCCCTTTTTTGTTCCAACAACAATTGAACCTTTTATTTTCAAATCTATAATTTCATCTACGTTGTTTGGAGCATTTTCAGTTGCAACCTGATGATAGGTATAACATTGTCGCCCCTGTTGACCTGTTGATATTTTATCAATACTTCCAACGATATTTTTAGCTAATTCATCAGGAGAAAATACTTGTCGTTCATTTTTACACTCAGTTTTCTTTGGGTCATCATAGTTATCACACTGAACTGTTTTAATAACAAATTCTATTGTTACAAATTTTTCGTTTTTAATCGTGGAGTATTTATAAGTTGTATAAGTACTACCAGCTGCGCCTTCGCTTAATAAATTAACACAATACATCGCTTCACCAATTTTCTTCTCAACCGTTTGCCCGTTAGTAGATATTTCTAACCCTCCACCGTTACACTTAAAAGTCTCAGAGGAAAGTGTTATTTTTGGAAGGTCAACTGCTGTAATATATTTAGTTGCTAATACTTTTGGATATTTATATTGAATACCATTAACCCAATCAATCACAGTTTTTGTAGGAACATCAAATACGTCTGTGGAGGAAAAATTAGGACATGCAGAAAATTCACACTGTGGACCTGACCTTCCAACCGTTGTTCCGTCAGGACAAATTTTTGCTTCTTGAGTACAAGCAACGATAGGCTCAGCTATCTTATTTTTAGAAAAAATAAAATATGAGGCTGTGCCTAAAATTATTACCCCTACCGCTATTAAAATTATTGTTTGTTTCTTCATAGATAAAGTATACCACTATATCTAGAAAGATATTTAAATTTTTCTACTATCGTAAGCCCAATGAAGAAGAGCTTGTCTTTGAACTCGACGACAAAAAATGTCTCCAGGTCTACAGTTTTTTGTAATCTGTCCGACATGACGAGCCATCGCTCGCCATCTTTTTATCTGTCTCAG
>JBBRVK010000012.1:0-14090 GCA_038247045.1 Minisyncoccia bacterium
CAAAAATTACTATACTTTGTAAACAGCAAAGGAACAGGAAAACTATCAGACCTCAGTAAATCCTCACACCCGGTGTGGGAAATAGAGAAAGGAGAGAGTCTTGTGTCTATTGGCTGTTACAGCCTAATGCCAAACCACTTTCACATACTCATTAAATGTAAAAATAAGGAAAATACCGCCTTATTTTTACAAAGATTACAGATGAGTTATACTAAATATTTCAATATAAAGTATGGCCGTTCTGGGTCATTATTCCAAGGAAAGTCTAAGGCGGAACAAATAACGGGAGATAACTACCTAAGGTATATTTTTTCATATATACATCTAAATATAATAAAGTTATTACAAAAAGACTGGAAAGAGGTTGGTGTTAAAGAAAAAGAAAGGGCAATTGAATATTTATCTAAGTATAAATATTCGAGTTATCTAGACTTTGCACAAGAGGAAAGAAATAGTTCAATAATACTTGAAAGATCCTCTTTTCCTGAATATTTTTCAACACAAGAATTATTCAAAAGTGAGGTTTTTGAATGGCTAAATTATAAAAAAAATGAAAATATCAAATAAACATAGAAATTCCCACACCGGGTGTGAGGATTTTAATAGTAGGAAGAAAAACTCACTAATTCCCACACCCGGTGTGGGAATTAGTGAGTTTAAAAAAAACTTAGAAATTAAGAATTCTTTTCACAAGGCCAAAAACTCAATGGGCCAGAATTTTCTCAAATCCAAAGAAGCATTAAATAAAATGTGTGAAGCAGGCCAGGTAGGAGAAAATGATATTATTGTTGAAATCGGTCCAGGCAAAGGGGCTTTAACAGAAAAACTACTAGAAAAAGCCTTAAAAGTTATCGCTATTGAGAAAGATCGTGATTTAATTGATTTACTGACAGAAAAATTTGCCCTAGAAATAAAAAACAAAAAGCTTATATTAATAAATGAGGATATTTTATATTTTAATCCTCTTAAACAAGGACTAAAAGAGGGTAATTATAAAATAGTTGCCAATATTCCATATAATATAACTGGATCAATAATAAGAAGATTTTTATCTGAAGTAGAAAGACCAAAGACCATGGCTCTCTTGGTTCAATATGAAGTGGCTAAGCGTATTTGTGTTAATAATTCCCACACCGGGTGTGGGAATTTAAAAAAAGAGAATAAAAGCAAGGAGAGTATTTTATCTTTGAGTGTTAAGGCTTACGGAACACCTAAATATATAATGAAGGTCAGCAAAAGGTTCTTTTCCCCGAGTCCAAAAGTAGATTCGGCCATAATTTCAATTAGCAATATCTCAAATAACTATTTTGAAAACGACACAGCAAAAGAGGTCTCATTTTTTAGACTTATAAAGGCTGGTTTTGCTCATAAGCGCAAAGTTCTACGGAAGAATCTCGAAGATGTTGAAAAAGACCTAGAAAGGGTTGATGAAATTTTTAAAGAAATATCCTTAGATGCCAAAGTTCGAGCAGAAGATGTTGTTTTTTCTAAATGGATTTCATTAAATACAAAACTATTTTAATAGAATTTCAAGAAAAACAAGGTCATGATTAATCATGGCTTTGTTTTTTGGTTATATTTCAAAAGTTAAACTTGTAAAATATTATTTTGTGTTGTAAAATATTTAGAATATATGGATAAAATTAAAAATTATCTCCCTAGTAAAAAATTTGGTAAAATTATCCTGGCTATTTTTTGTGTAATAATAGTCTATTTTGCTGTCTCAACAACAATCAAATATTTTAAAAATAAACCCAAAAATGTTAACAATACTATTTCTGTAATCAAAGACATCAAAAGTGGTATTGATGATACTAATTTTAATGGAATTGCCAACTGGGAAGAAACTCTTTGGGGGCTTGATCCAACAAAGAATGGTCCAGCAAATAAAGAGTTTATTTTGGCAAAAAGAAAAGTTTTAGCCCAGAATGCCGAGACACAAAATTCTTCCGTTGATAATCTAAGCGCCAGCAATAAAGAATTAACTCAAGAATTCTTTTCTGTCCTTATGTCCCTTCAGCAATCTGGTAATTTAGATGAAAAATCTATTCAGTCTATATCACAAACTATTGGCCAAAAAATAGAAGCAACTCCTATAAGTGATCTATATACTAAAGAGATGCTTATAATGCGAAAAGACGGCGAGACAGAAAATATTGCTTATTTTACTGCGTTTAATAAACTCTTAACTAAATATGAGAGTGCTGATATAGGAGGAGAGATGACATTGATATCCCAAGGATTAGGAACAAATGATCCACAAGTAATGTTTGCAGCAAAACCAATCGCTGCTTCTTATAAATCTTTCAGTAAAGAATTTCTAAAAATACCGGTTCCTTATGCAATCGCTCCGATACATTTAAGTCTTGCAAACAATTACGAAAAAACAGGAGAAACAATAGATGGCCTAACTCAGATATTGTCTGACCCAATAGTTGGAATGAAGTCTATCATTAATTACAAAAAATACAGCGACTCCCTAGTTTCTGACCTAGAAAAACTTTCAAGCATTTCGCAATAAAGAATAAAGTAGTATAATACAAATAGCTAATTTATGGAAAAAAAAATTGTAAAAAAAACAATCAAGAAAGCAACTATTCTACTTTTTGTTATTCTTTTTCTACAAGCCATCTCTCCAATCCAAACAGCAACAGCAGCAGGATTAAACTGGGAGAATCCAAATAAAAGTGGTTCTAATCCATATCAGTTCAAGATTAAAGATACTTTGAATTCGGAGCTGATCATGCAAGTTGTCGGCTGTACGGGAGTTGTAGATAAGGTCTCTAGTGCTGTCACTAATTTTGCAAAAGATAAAGTTAATAAAATTATAGCTAAACAAAAACAAAATGCGGCAATAAAAGCTTGTGAGGCTGGGAAAAAAATATTAGTTGGGACTGCAGCCATTGCTCTTAATACACAACTAGCAACGGCAGGAGTTGACGCTATTAAATGCGAACCAATTCAAAAAACGACAGACAAGGATGTTCTAAATGAAGCACAAAAAAGTGCAAGAGAAGCTACTGCAACAAAAAAGAGAGATGAGTGCCTAAATGGAATAGCAGTCACACTTGCAAAAAATCAACTAACCGCCATGACTAGGTACACTCTTAGTTGGGTTAATTCTGGTTTTAATGGCGACCCAATGTATATAAGAAACATGGATTCTTTTGTAAATAGTATTGAGAAAAATCTTCTTCAAAAAGAAATAGATCTATTTAAGGACCCAAACAATAGCAATATGTATCCCTTTGGTCGCGATTACGCAAGGATGGGCATAGATAGCTATACTTATAATAGTAATATTGATAATGCTTTAAAACAAGATTTAACGAATTATATTAATACAGGCGATGATTCAGCACTGAACACAAAACAGGCAACGACAAGAGCAATAAGTAATTATGCAACTGATTTTTCTGCTGGTGGTTGGGATGGATGGCTTGGGCTTACACAACACGACCAAAACAATCCACTTGGTTTTACTATGGTTGCAACCAACAACTTAGCTCAAAAACAACAAACAGAGATAGAAAATACAAAAGCAGAACTACTCAGAAATGGTGGTATTCTTGACCAAAAAAAGTGTGTCGCCTATGGAACAAAACCATCCACTAGTAGCTTCACAGGAGAAGACGGTCAAACCATCACAGAAAATATTGAAATAGAAGACAAAACTAGATGTGAAAAATACGAAGCAGTAACTCCAGGTAGTATGATCAAAGACAAAGTAAGTGCTTATTTAAATTCTGATGTTCGACAACTTGAACTTACCAGAACAATAAACGATTCATTAAATGCTGTTTTTTCTGCTCTGCTTTCAAAATTTCAACAGCAAGGTCTTTCAGGTCTATCTACCGACTCATTTGCTTATGGAGATCCAAATATGGGTACAGGACGTGGAGTAAATAATTTTACGGCCGATGAAGTTGATGCCAACGGAAATATTGTAAGAAATAGTGGCTATACTGATTCTTTTGATTTAACTCGTGATCTTGGAAATACATATTTACATAACAACAGAACATCCATAGGAACTTGGGATGCAAAAAATAATATCCCCAAACTTTATGCGGGGCTTGGTAATACAGATACTTTTTATACAGTATCTGTTGCAGGTAGTTCGAAAATTATAAATGACGGCTACAACGGATGGTCAGTCGGAGATAGGGCATACTTTAATGGTAGAGAATGGCAGAACTGGAAAGCGGGAGTAGCAAATCCAATAGACAAAAGAGGGGTTATTCAAATACAAAAAGACTACATCGTTGCGGCAAAAGAAACCCTGACGATACTTCCTAATATAATGCCGAAAATTGGTGAGCTTGATTATTGTATTCCTGGACCCAACTTAAGTTGGCAAGCAAATACCGGAGATGCATACTCTATGTTTAGTGAATACGCATATTCATTGGGAAGTGAATATAAAGCAAAATCTTTCTTAAAAAGAGATGCTGATATTTTTCAAATAGCTCAACCTGGTGATTTGGAATATGATAATTATAAAAATATATTTACCAACACTTCCACTACTATGTGGCAGGCAATTACAAACACACCTGAATGGCAAGAACTTGATAGATTAGGAGGTTTGGGTGAGATTAAAAAAAACAGCAGTCAGTCGAGAGCAAAGTCACAAATTGAATCCATACAAGCGTTAATCCAATCAAACCTAGAACAATTTAGAACAGCCTATGAATCAATGGTAGTAAAACTTTTTGGAAGCAGAAGTTTGATGAAAACAGCCACTATTACAAAAGAAAGTTCAACTGAGTTAATTCCAAATCCATCATTCCTCCCAATGGCAGAAACTGGTTCTAATATTACAAAAGATATAACAACATATAACACAGATATTTCTGCTGCTTCTCAAAACTATAAAGATGATATTATTGAAGCTAATTCAAATATTTATAAATTAGATAAAATCAAAGACCAAGTTAGTAAAATAATTGTGGCAGCTCAAAAGCGCCGTGATGATAATTTAGTTAAAATATTAAACGATGAAAGCATTTCTAATGGCACACCTCTTTTAACTGCTGCCCAATACAAAGCAAAATATAGTGCTTGTTTAGAAGAAGAAAATATTACCTTCTATGAAGATACTGATATTATCACAAACACAGGAGGTGACATCATAGAAAGATGTAACGATGGACTTGATAATGACCTGAATGGATTTATCGACTTACAAGACCCAGCATGTAAAGGACTTGTTGGTTCAAATGTAGGAACGGGTATTTAGTTTTGAAAAACAAGAAGCGGATTTAATAGAGGTAATATTAAAATATTTATGGAAAATAAACCCAAAAGAAGCAAAGCATTTATAATAACCTTCATCCTAATCCTTTTACTTTTAATAATAGGTTATTACATGTTTCGAAATAGAGAACAAATCTTTGGAACTAAGGGTTCTACTTCACTAAATAAAGTATTTGCTCCACTCTTAGGGTCTTCTAAAAATAAAGATTTAAAAGTTGTCACTACTGAAAATCCAGACAACACAAAAAATGTAAATCCAACAAAAAGATCTGGAGTTATTATTACAGATGAAAATGGAAATAAAATTGTATTAGCAGAAGCTGGTGAAGATTTATTAAAAGGAGATGTTTTGTATATCTCTGGGTTTAATGCGGGGAATAATCCAATTGTAAATAAAGCAATTGCAAATGATAGAAACAAGTCACTTGTTTTCGGTGTTGCTTCAGAAGATATGAAAAAAGGTTCAATTTTAAAAGTAATGATTAGTGGGGTTTTAACAGGAGTTCCAACAAACAAAAAAGAGGTAACACTCTGGGTAGCGAAAAACCCTCTATATTTGAGTGATGTTGTTTTTGGAGGAATGACAAAAAATCCCCCAATGTCACCCTCCTTTGTCATTCCAGTGGGAAGTGTCTTAGTGGTAGATAAAATAAACGGTTCAATCCAAATTGGAGATTTAGCTAAAAATACAAATATAAATACTGTAGACAAAAATAATGTAAACGCCTTCAATCTAAGTACACTAAACAGTGGAGCGGGTGATATGAGAGATTATTGGTACTCAATTTTTGGCAATGACCCATTTGCTGGTGGGGGTGATTATAATGGAAATGGTTTCAACAATGGAACCGGTTTTGATAGTGGAGCTTATCCACCATTTAATCCAATTACACTTCCAACTAATGGCGGTGGTGGAAATGGTACAGGAACAACAATTAATAATGGAGGAAATAATGGAAATGGAGGAGGTACAGGAACAACAATTAATAATGGAGGAAATAATGGAAATGGAGGAGGTACAGGAACAACGGGTACAGGAACAGGCACTGGAAACGGAACAGGAGCAGGTAATGGTACTGGAGGCACAGGTACAACTGGTACAGGAACAGGCACTGGGACTGGAACAAACACAGGAGCAATTGCACCGGCTGCAGTAAACCAATGTCTTGCAATAGTACAAAACCCAATAACTTTTACTGAGGCAGAAAAAACACAACTTGCAGATTTACTCCGTAAGTTTTATCTCCTTGCTCCGAAACTAAAAACAGCTGATGATGTTAATCTAACTTATAGTGAGATGTTAGAATACAATACTTTTTCTAATCAATTAGATGGTTTAATAAATGAATGTTATGCTCAATCTGTTACAAAAAATGGAATAAAAAATCCAAATTATAGTGGACCAACAACTAGATATGGCAATCCTTGGTATGACTACGAAAACAGAGGCTCATATATAGACTATAATAATTTACCTTCAAGTTGTTTTGGTACGATAAAAGAGGGAGCTAGTGCTGGAGGAAATTGTTCTCAATTCTCAGACAAAAACTCCTGCGTAAACGGAACTGGCTGTAATTGGATAAATTATAGCGACGATGAAAAGATTCTCAATGTTTGGTAAGAGAAATTTTAAATAAAAGATGCTATAATAATTGTGTGAATGTGAAAAAGATTCTATCTTACATTTTAATATCTTTAATATTATCCGTGAATCTTTTCGCGCCTCTTAGTGTATTTGTAGGACAAAATAATAAAATAGAAATAAGTAGAAATATTGCAAGTGCGGCAGATGGAGGAATAACAATGAAAATTACTCCATCAAAGAGCAGTAGTACAATCAGGGTTGATGTTGATATCACTTGGAGTATAGAATATTCAACAACTTCTGAAGGAGTTAGAGTTACATTAAAAGATTCAAGTGGAAATATTTTAAAACAGGAACTTGTAACACTTTCTGGTGGAACAACCCAAACAGGATTTGTTCAATTTAATGATTTAAAAGAAAATACAACATACAATATAACATCAGAAGCAAGACAGATTGCAAGATTAAGTGCTAATTTTTCTTTAGAAAAAACACTCGTATATAATTTTGGCACACTATGGCAAGACGGTGAAGATTATACAAAAGCAATAACAGAGGGTTCGTTGTTTGAATTAAAAGATGAATCAAGTATTACCACTTACCCAATAGGGACAACGAGTTTAATTAAGGGAGATTCAAAAATAGCACAAAATGAGTTAGCTATGATGCCGACTTGTGACATTACAGAACCTGTTGGATGTGCTGCTTGGATTTTATATGGGGTAATATTTAAACCAACCTCTTGGATACTAGCTTTTACTGGTAAGCTTTTTGATTGGACTTTTAATTATTCAGTTCTTGATTCTTCTTATAGATCTGGATTCGTAGTAGAAGGATGGGGAATAGTTCGTGATTTATGCAACATGTTCTTTATTTTTATTCTTCTTTATATTGCAATTGGAACAGTCCTAAGTCTTCATGGTGTTAAAACCAAAGAAATGATAATCAATGTTGTCATTATAGGACTATTTATAAATTTCAGTTTATTTGCAACGCAAGTAATCATAGATGCCTCAAACATAATGGCTAGGGTTTTCTATAATCAAATTTCTATTACTCAAAAAAATGATGCTGGAGTTTCAGAAGAAACAAATGGATCTTTTGGAGAGAAAAAACTTTCAGAGGCTTTATACCAAAAAATAAACCCACAACAAATACTACTAAGTGCAGGAGAAGCTGGCTCTATAAAAATAAAAGGGGTCCAACAAGAAACAGCTATTCCTGGAAAGGTTAGCAATGGAACATTTATTCTTATAACAATTTTAGCTTCAGCTATGAACATCGTTGGTATCATAGTATTCCTTAGTGTCAGCTTGGTGTTTATTTCAAGGGTAATCGGTTTATGGATGGCCATGATTTTTTCTCCACTGGTTTTTTTCTCTTATGCTGTACCACAAATGCAAGACGTAAACATGGTGGGTTGGAAAAAATGGTGGCCAGAAACTTTAAAAATGGCATTTTTAGCTCCTGTTTTTATATTTTTCATCTATATAATTATCAAATTCTTAGATAAAGGGCTTAATATTATTGGAGCTGATACTAAAACTGGTTTAGATTTCTATATTGCAGTGATTGTTCCTTTTGTCTTTTTGATGCTTCTTTTGTGGAAAGCAAAAGAAATTGCAAGCGATATGTCCGGAACAATGGGTAAACAAATTACAGGTGGAATTGCAGCAGCGGGTGGAATGGTTTTGGGTGGAGCAGCCCTAGGTGGAGCGTTATTGGGGAGAAAAGCAGTAGGCTCAACTGCTGCTTGGATGTCAAGAAGCGAGAGTTCTGAATTTCATGGTGAACAAAAAATGAAATTTAAGGAAAATTTAAAGAGCTGGGAACAATCTGGTAGTGTTGGGGTAAAACCTACATGGGAAAAACACCTAGAAGACAACACCCTAAACATAGGAGGTAAAAAATTATTTTATAATAAAAAAGGTGAAACGGTAGAATATAAAGATAATCTTAGAACAAGACTTGGTGGTGCGTTAAACGAGAAACAGAAAAAAGTAGAAGGTGTGGACCATGCCAGACACGTAGTAGATGAAGCCAAAGACAAGGCTGGCTTTAAGGATACAGAATTTAATAATTTATCTGGAGTACAACAAGGAAAAGTTAAGGATATTTATGTAAAAGAAAATAAGAGTAAGTGGGCACAAGAAGAAGAAGATAAATTCCGTACTGCTAATGGTTATGACGATAAACACGCACTAAACCCAAGTGAAATAAAACAACTTAGAGATAATGTTACAACAAGAGCACTTCATGAATTTGAACATGAAATGAGCCATGCAGCAGAAAAGGTTAATGGAATTACTAGAGCTTTTTCAAAAGTTAACACAAGCAGTTGGGACGTAAGAAACTTATCTCAATTAAAATCTGACAAACGGGAAGGGTTTATGTCTAAAATTCCAACAGCAATGATTGCAGGAGTAGCCCTTGGTGTCCGCTCTGGATTAAAGAGCTCTGGGGTTAACCACGGACAAGGACAAGGAGATTTTATGAAAGATATTGGTTCAACCATTACAGAAGCCCTTAAGGGAATAAAAATTGAAGTACCAAAGGCTGCAAGTGGCGGCGGACACGGAGGGGGTGATACACATGGAGCAGCATCCGGAGGACATCATTAAATTTAAAAAGAGATAAGTAAATGAAGTTAAAAAACTAAATTTTCAGCGTTTAAAAATATGGACCAAACACAATTACAAGAAAAAATAGCCTTATATTATCAAAAACTCCCTGAGGAGACCAAGGTTCTTTTTGCTGGTATGAGTTGGTTAGAAATTTTGAAAGAAATTGATGTTAAATATTTATTAAACGAAGAACAAATTAAAACTCTTGGAACGGAAACTACTTTATTACTTCTAGGTGTAATTGATCTAGAGGGTTATGTTGAAAATATTAGAGCTGAAATAAAAATAGAAAGTATTAAAATAGATGCTATTTTAGATGAGGTTGGAGAGAAAATATTAAAAGATGTAGCACCTCTTCTTTATGAAACATACAATAACAATGTCGCTGAATTAATGAAAGAAAAATATGGTAATAAATTTGACGAAAGATTATCATCTTTACCAAAAAAAATAAAAGAAGCTATTGATGATTCAAACTACCAAACTTCAATATATCAAATAGGACAAAAACATGGATTAAACATTTCTCAAATTGGAGACCTGGAAGAAGTAACAACAAAAGTTATGGTGGGTACAATAAATCCAAGTCAGTATGAGAA
This sequence comes from Minisyncoccia bacterium, assembly GCA_038247045.1. Lineage (GTDB taxonomy): Bacteria > Patescibacteriota > Minisyncoccia > Phycocordibacterales > UBA9973 > UBA8515. Next base: position 10,068 of record JBBRVK010000012.1, read on the forward strand.
TGAATTAAAGGTAAAAATATCAACAGAAAAAACAAAAGAAATTTTACCTGAAATAAACGAAGCTGTTTTCAAAAACATCAAAGAAATCTTGAAAGAAAATTGGGATAAAATAGAGAATGAAGATATTCCACTCCCACCTTATGCTATTAAAAAAGAGGACATCGTTCCACTTCCTCCTCCTAGTTATAACAACGAAGTAAAAATCGTTGAGGTAGAGCAAAAAAAGGTAGAACCAAATGAAGAGATAGGAAGAGATGAATCAAATTTCTATATGAAACACGGAGTAGAGATTCTTCAAAATGAAAATCATGAGGAAAAAGAAGAACAATCAATAAAAACAGGTTTTGAAAAAAGTGGAATGAATATTTTGATGGAAAAATTAGTAAATCCATCAACCAGTAAAACTACAGTAAGTAATTATTCTATTCCTAATAAAATTTCCCAAATAGAACACCTTCCTCAGACAAGTGGGGATGCTCAAAAAAAACCACACGACCCTTATCACGAAGAAATTTAATCAATAATTCTTAATTACTAACACATATGCAATTTAAAGTTCCACAATTTATAGACATTGAAGATAAAATTTTTGGCCCATTTACTTTTTCCCAATTTGCATATTTGATTGGAGGTGCAGGAATTATCTTTGTTTTATATAAAATACTAGGATTTTGGTTAGGACTTATTCTAATATTACCAGTTGCAGGGCTTACGGTTTTACTTGTTTTCGTTAAAATAAATACAAAACCTTTTATTTATTATTTAGAAGCAGCTTTTAATTATTTTACTTCCAACAAACTTTATATTTGGAAACAAAGGCTTGTAAAGAAAGGAGATAAACAAGATGAAGATATCCCCATGCCAACAACCGTTTCAAATGTTCCAATGCTTTCTGATTCTAAGCTTAAAGATTTATCTTGGAGTTTAGACGTTCAAGACAAAGAAGAAAATAGTAGAGTGTAGTAAATATAAGGTAAGAAGTAAAATAAAAAAGTAGTAAAAATAATGATTACTACTCAAACATGATATAATATTAGCAGTTAAAATTATTAATTCACAATTATTAATTTTTAATTAATTACATATGGCAATAAACGCAAAAGCAGCACAAGATTTCGTTCCAATAAAAGAAGTTCGTAATGGTATCATCATTTTAAAAGATGGTGGTCTTCGGGCTGTTTTGATTGCTTCTTCAATCAACCTTTCTCTTAAATCATCAGAGGAACAAACTGCAATCATTAACCAATTTCAATCATTTTTAAATGGTCTTGATTTTTCTACTCAAATCGTAGTTCAGTCTCGTCGTTTAAATATCAGACCATACCTTTTAATGCTAGAAAACAGATTAAAAGAACAAACTGAGCCACTTTTAAAAATACAAACAAAAGAATATATTGATTTTATTCGCACCTTCACAGACGAAGTTAATATTATGACAAAAACATTTTTTGTTGTTGTTCCATATAATTCAAATATTATTAAATCCAAAAATGGAATGATTGATAGTTTTATGGGTGGGGGAGCTCCAAAGAAACAAATAGAAGATACCAAAAAAGCTATGGACATGGCCTCTTTTGAAGAAAAACGTAGTCAGATAGAACAAAGAATCAACGTTATTATTAGTGGATTGAATGGTATTGGGGTAAGAAGTAGTCAACTTAAAACAGACGAAGTCGTAGAACTCTTTTATAAGACATTCAACCCTGGAGATATCAGCCAAGGAATTAAATTACAATAAATATATATGGGAATATTTTCTTCAATGTTTGGAAATAGTAGTGCAAAAAACAAAACACAAGGATCTGTGATGCCTGTTCTTCCTACGGAAATCTACAGAGCTGCTACATTAGAGCTTCAAGATGTGATTGCTCCTTCGGCTCTTCAAATAACACCAAAATCAATAAATCTAGGAGATAAAATTGTTAGAACTTTCTTTGTTATTTCTTACCCAAGATATTTAACAGATAATTGGTTTTCTCCGATTATTAATTTGGATAAAATTTTTGATGTATCTATTTTTATTCATCCAATAGAAACAGCTGATATCTTAAGGTCTTTTCAAAAAAAGGTAGCTGAGGTTCAAAGTCAGATATCAACGCGTGAGTCAAAAGGTTTAGTTCGTGATCCAATGCTAGACACAGCATACAGCGACCTTGAAGGTTTGCGTGATAATTTAATGCAGGCACAGGAAAAAATGTTTGATGTTGGATTGTATATCACAGTTTATGCTGACAATGAAGATGATTTATTTAAAACCGAGAACGAAATCAAATCACTCCTTGATTCAAAGTTAATTTATCTAAAACCTGCACTCTTTCAGCAAGACGAAGGCTTTAAAAGTACTATTCCACTTGGAACAGACATTCTGGGTGTCCACCAAAAATTAAACACTGAACCACTTTCTAGTATTTTTCCATTCGTTTCTTTTGACTTAACATCCGACAAGGGAATTCTTTATGGAGTAAATAGACACAACTCAAGTCTTATTATTTTCGATAGATTTTCTCTTCCAAACTATAACTCTATTACTTTTGCCACAGCAGGTGCTGGTAAATCTTATGCTACAAAACTTGAAATCATAAGAACTTTAATGTTTGATGCTGAAGTTATTGTTATTGACCCTGAGAGGGAATATGAGTATTTAGCTGAAGCAATTGGAGGAAGATATTTCAACATTGCACTATCATCAGACCACCACATTAATCCTTTTGATTTACCAATTCCTAGCAAGGACGAAACAGGAGCAGATATTCTTCGTTCAAACACCATTAGTTTGGTGGGATTATTTAGAATAATGCTTGGAGGTTTAACTCCAGAAGAAGATTCTATTATTGACCGTGCAATAACTGAAACTTATGCCCTAAAAGATATTACCGCTGACTCAAATTTTGCAAATATTGAACCACCACTTCTTTCAGACTTTGAAGTTGTTCTAGCTGGAATGGAAGGGAGTAACTCTTTGATTCAACGTTTGACTAAATATACCCGTGGCTCATGGGCATCATTTTTAAACAGTCCATCTAATGTTGATATTAACCGTAAGTTCGTGGTCTTCTCTGTTCGAGATATGGAAGATGAACTTAAGCCTGTTGCGATGTATATTGTTACTCACTTTATCTGGAATGCCGTTCGTAAAAACCTAAAGAAAAGACTCTTGGTGGTTGATGAGGCTTGGTGGATGATGAAATCCGAAGACACTGCTTCTTTTCTTTATTCTATTGCAAAAAGAGGACGTAAATACTATTTAGGACTAGCAACTATTACTCAAGACGTAGGGGACTTTATGAAAAGTCCTTATGGTATTCCAATTGTCACAAACTCTTCCATTCAATTGCTATTAAAACAATCTCCCGCCACTATAGATGTCTTACAAAAAACCTTTAACCTTACCGATGAAGAAAAATATTTGCTTTTAGAAGCTAATGTTGGGGAGGGAATATTTTTTGCGGGACTAAAGCACGTCGCCATTAAAACTATTGCCTCATATACCGAGGATCAGATTATTACTTCTGACCCATCACAACTTCTTGCTATTAAAAAAGCAAAAGATGAATTAGAAGAATCTTCTATGGGTAAATAATTATCATAAGGTTGTGAAGAGGCCTGTGCTGTCGTATAATAGAGAAGTGAGTTTAATAAAAATGAAAAAACTATTATATTTTATATTGATGCTTTGTATATTTTGTTTACCAAATATTTCTCAGGCAGCTACTGAAATGGGGGTATTAGATAACGAGATTAATGTAGATCTTTGGCCAGAAAATCCTCAGCCTTACGAGAATGTAACAATAACTCTAAGTAGTTATGCCACAGACCTCAGTAAGGCAATTATCGATTGGCAAATTGGCCCAAAAATGGTTCAAACTGGTTATGGAAAAACAACATACTCTTTTCAAACACTTGGACCTGACACGACAACTCTTTTTAATATAACAATCACACCAGAAGGTTCAACGAATAGAATATCTAAACAAATTACTATAACTTCTTCAGAGGTTGAAATTATGTATGAATCTGTTGATG
>JBBRVK010000013.1:0-13407 GCA_038247045.1 Minisyncoccia bacterium
AGCTATTTACTATGACCTTTTAGTAGGAACAGTCGGAACAAGCGGTGAAGCAGAAAATTTAATTCAAAGAGCCGCAAGTAAATACAAAGTTATTATTGTTTCACCTACTTCCTTTCTTGCATATTTACAAACCGTCCTTCAGGGATTGAAAGCCATGCAGATAGAAGAAAGTGCAAAAGATATAGTAAAAAGAGTTGGTGAACTTGGAACCCATTTACGAACATATGAAGAACTCCACCAGAAACTTGGTAATGCTCTAGGGACTGTAGTTAATCATTTCAATAAATCAAATAACGAATTCAAGAAAATAGATAAAGATGTCATGCGTATTACAGGAGAAGCAGTAAGTATCGAAACTATTACACTAGATAAACCACAAATTGATGATTAAATAAAAAAATCCCCGACATAATGTCGGGGATTTTTTTATTTAATATTTTAATAACGATACCCATTACCATAACTTGATCTTCCTCCGTATGCAGGATATCCGTAATCAGTTCCTCCATAATAACTGTTATTACCATAAGTGTTGTAACGAGGTGTTTGATTGTAGCTATAATTGTTTCCGTAATTGTAGTTATAATTACTAGAACTATAGTTACTGTTGTAATTATTATAGTTATTGCTACTGTAACTATTACTATAATTGTATGAAGAATATGAATTACTATATCCGTCATAATTGTTATAACTATTCCCGTAACTATATCCAGTGTCATAACCATTATAAATATTACCGTTATAACCATAAGAAGATGGAGTATAATTATAGTTATTATATGGAGTATATCCATTATAATCATAATCATTAACGTAACTATTGTAATAATCTTGATTATTATTAGTAGTGTAATAATTATCCCAAAATGCGGCCTCAGATTTGTTTGGAGTAGCCAATAAACCTACCCCTATTAATAAAATAAATACTGAAAATATTATATAAGCTTTTTTCATAATTTTCATACTATATAACTTTTGATTGACTTTGTCAATACAAGAAATTAACTCAAAATAAAGGCTCTAAAAAATAAAAAACCATTCATCCTAATAGACAAATGGTTCTCTTTTTTATAGAAGCTAGCATCAATTAATAATTAGGCCATTTTTCCAAGAGAAATCCTTAAAGACAACTGTTTTATAAAATGAACAATAGCAATAGAACCGAGTATCAATGGAACCCATCCTATAAAGACAGATAATGGTATGTGAAATATATTTATGTTAGAAAATGGTACTTTTATATACTTCCACTCCCCACCAAATAAATTTATGACTTCGGTAAAACCAGCACCTAAAATTACAGTAAGAATAATTGATAATATATGCAAATGATTAAAATGTATTATTTTAACAAAAGTCGGATTACCTCCCAAGAGACCAGTAAGACCGTCTGAAACAATCATCATTCCAATAAAGGGAAAGATCATAATGTATTCTATAAATTCTGTTGTGTTTAAAATAAAAGTATAAAGAGGCATTATCATAAAAATTATTCCAACCGCAATAACGGCGATATAACTTTTATTAGTAATTAAATTTTTTTCATGACCTCTCTCATTTTTAATTAAATATCGAGACGTGAGTGCTCTCACGACACGAAATAATTCATACATTCCTAGCACATAAGAAATATTCATAAACAAATACATCCTTATAAAATGTATTGTTTTGTAGTCTGTCCATTTCCACATTCCTGACAAGCGAACTCCGTAAACATAATCAACAATAAAACAAAAAATAGATGAAAAAATAAAAAAGATAAAAAAAGCTCTTCGGTGTTGATGATTGTAAAAAAATGCCAGTATTGATTTACCTGTTAATTTCCAGTCAATAAAATCTAAAATTAACCAACCTCCAAAAGCAAAAGCCGTATAAAAATGTGGGTAATGAAAAAAAATGGCGGAAATAATAGACGGAACCCAAAAAATAAGACCTATAGTCAAAAACAAATAATGAAGTTTTCTGTTTCTCATAAATTTATATAAAGATTATATCACTTATTTCAAATCATAAGAAATATAAATCAACTAAACAATTTTAGCTTTTCCATCCTTGTTAATTTCTTTAATTCCCTTTCTCTACTGCGAGCTTCTTTTATCGTTTCAAAATTTTCTGAATATTTTAATACAACAGGACGGCGTATTTTCGTATAGTGTGCTCCATTTTTTGCTTCATTATGCTCCTTTAATCTTTTTTCAAGATTAACAGTTGAACCTATATATAAAGTTTTATCTGCACACTCAAGAATATAAGTATAATTCATATGATTATTTAATTATATATGAATTAAATAAATAAAAAAGCTTATCTTTAAGATAAGTTTTTTCTAAATAATTTCCTAGATAGAGGTTTAGCCTCTATCTAGGAAATTATTTTAAATAACTATCAAAATAAACAGCGTGACAGGTGTAGCCACCAGGATTTTTTTGTAAATAATCTTGGTGATATTCTTCTGCTATATAAAATTGGGTTAACGGATCCAAGGTTGTAACAACTGAATTTTTCCAACGTTTTGATTTGTTTACAATATTTATAAAATTTTCAGATTCCTTTTTTTCTTCTTCATTACCATAGAAAACAGCAGACCGATACGAAGTGCCAGTATCATTACCTTGCTGATTTAGGGTTGTTGGATTATGAATTTGAAAAAAGAAATCCAACATTTTTTTGTAAGAAGTTTTTTCTGTATCATATTCTATCTCTACAGCTTCAGCGTGGCCTTCATGATCTTCATAATTTGGATTTTCTACCCTTCCACCAGTATAACCAACATGTGTTTTTATTACTCCAGGTTGTTTTCTAATCAAATCCTGTAGCCCCCAAAAACAACCTCCCGCTAGTACTATTTTTTTAATCATGTTTTTAAAGAAATTTATTTTCCTGGAATAAATTTCATAGAAATAGAATTCACACAATGTCTTATATTTTTTTCTGTTAAATGCTCCCCTTTAAATATATGTCCTAAGTGTCCACCACATTTTGCGCAAGTTATTTCTGTGCGAACACCATCAGAATCCAAACTCTTGTTAATAGCGCCAGATATTTCATCGTCAAAAGATGGCCAACCACAAGTGGACTCAAATTTATCTTTGGAATTATAAAGTGGTGACTCACATTGTCGGCACACATAAACACCTGTTTCTTTGCTGTTTACATATTCACCAACAAATGGCCTTTCTGTTCCTTTTTTGAGAATAATTCTTTTTTCTTCTTCGTTTAATTCATTCATACTTAAATTATATACATAATAATAAAAAGTGAAAGCGTGAAGACTGAAAATTTTTCCTTTAGTAAATATAAGAATATTTTAAAGTAATTTACTCTTTCGCAATCCTTATTACTTCTTTTACAATTAAATCTAAATCTTTATTTGTCTCTACTGCGATAGCACCTCTTTTTATCATTTCATTTTCCCATTGATCTTTTTTGCTCATTACATATTCTTGTACTTCTGGAGTTCTGGCAAAATCATTATCTATTCGATTCGTTAATCTGTGTTTAGTTGTTTCTAAATCAAGAGTAAGCAATATAACTTTATCGAAAAGTTTCATAAATTGATAAACGTTTGAACCACCTCCACAATAAAAAGTGAGGGGGCTAGATTCATTTTTAATAATTGATTCAAGTTTTTTTTCATCACAAATCCAAGTCATAATTTTAACTTTTTCCAAATCAAAATTATTATGATTTTCTATTGGTAGTTTTGTATCACGATGAATCATAGTGAAAAGTCCTGGAACATCATCTATGTCATAAGATTTATATCCTAATTCATTTAATTTATTACTTAAAGAAGTTTTTCCAACTCCTGCTACTCCTGTAATTAAAATTGATTTTTTCATTAATTTTTATTATATCAAAATATAGACTAAGACTCGAGTTGGGATTTTAGTTTGTTATTGGAAAGATTTTGATGGAAAATAAGTGTTAAAAATGAATCATACAAAATCTTCTCTTTGTATATACCTAACTAATGAATTTCTAAGTGCATTTTCTATAAATGGTTTTCTGTGACGAATGATAGTGTCAATATTGTTCCTGATATGTTTATTTCCATTTACATTTTTTTCTTTAATATATCCATCCAAATTATCTCCTAGATAAATATCTTTATTTAAGATTTCCTGATGATATTTAGGTAGTAGAAATTTATGAGATTGGCTTGAAATTTTATAGCCACTTTTATCAAAAATAGTAACCCAGCAAAACATCTCGTACTGATTATTTTTATTTTTATGGTAACCAACTTCAATTCCTATTCCACAATCACCCTCTTTTACTTTTTTAAAAGCAATGCTTGCTCTGTTTATGGATCCTCTCTTTGTTTCTCTTGAGGTCTTTGGCTGCTCACTAACACCACTAGGTATGTCAACTGGAAAAAGTTTAGATTTTATTTTTAGTTCATTTAAGACCTCTTCTAAATATTTTATTTTAGGAACAGAAGTTGTACCTATGGCAATCTTTAGGTTGGACATGTTTTTAGTATATCAAAATTTTCCTAAAAAGTATTGGCTGCGGGACTAGGATCACGATTACGTTTTTCTCGCCCTACGGTCGCGGGTACTTTTCTAGTTTTAATAAAAGATAGAAAAGTCTTTCGATTTCCTCGACGGTTCGATTCTGGTGGATCGCCTAGCCGCAAGCAAAGCAGTTCATTTGCTTCACCCAGCAAAAGAAAAACCACACTTTCGTGAGTTTTTTCTTTTGCTGGGAGACTAGGAACGTGAATACACTTATCGAACCTTACAGGTTCAGTACACCTTTCGCGGATTTTGAAATTAACATTTCAAAATCCAAACTCAAGGTCTTCGATTCCTAGACGCAAATGAAGCAGTTCATTTGCTTCTCCTGGATACGACAAAAATCCGCTTAACAGCGTTTTTGTCGTAGCTGGCCGTCTGGGACAGTATCCGAACAGTTTTGATAGAAAATAGGATTTAAATTTATTTTATTTATTTAGGAAAACCAAGATAAGCTTTAATATTTTTAACTCCCATTATGGTCAAAGATATTGATCTCATACAACCATCGTCTATATCTCCCACCATCTTCTTCTTTAATCTTCTTCTGCCTTTCGTGCCAAACCCTCCCTTAAATACGATAGGTAATAAATATTTCTCATTTTGATTAATATCCGTATTTATATCAATCATATTATTAATAGTTGATTTGGCTCGGCTCTTAAGTTTTTTTGATTTTATTAAAATTGCTTTTTTTACGTGTTTAGCTGTTTCTTCTAATGAATCATTTGTCCATTCAAGAGGAAGTTTCCCTGCTCGCCTCCACACCCCAACCTCGGATGGTTTGAATGTTCCTAAGTACCACTTGCAAGAATTAAAAGCCAAAAGTCTTTTTGGGTAAACTGAGATCCTTGAATCAAGTTTTTCCTCTGTAAGTGAGAGAATCTTTTCTTTAGCTTTTTGTAGTTTAGTAGCTAGTTGTTGTCTATCGATTTTACCTAAATAATCTTTTTTATTCTTATATCTTCTTATATGTTCAGCAACTAGAAAAGTGCGTTTTATTTCTATCACTTTTATTGATTGAATCTTCTTCATATTTTTATTATATCAAAATATAGACTAAGACTCGAGTTGGGAGTTTAGTTCGCTATTGGAAAGATTTTGATGGAAAATAAGTGTTAAAATTTATCTAAAATGAAAAACCTATATTTCTCTGTACGGAATGATATCTAGAATGGGAGCTACGAGACATTATCCATAGATTATTTTTTCTGAAGTTTCTTTTATTACCATCCTTATGGTGAACAACATAATTTGGAAAAATTTTTCCACCAACCATATTTTTTGCTACAACCCTATGCACTAACAAACCACTATTTTTAAAACGGGGATAGCCTTTTTTGTCTATATATAAATTAAACATAATATATATTATGTCAATACTAGAGGTTTGGTACACTATTGGAAACTTTATTTCTCAATAATATCAGGGTCTATAGAAGCAGAATAACTTCCTAATGCCCATTTATGAACAAAAGTATTAATATCCTCTTTACTAATATTAAGTCCTTCCAAATAAGAACGCAGCTTAGATAGGGCGTATGCCCAAGCATATCTTTCTCTATCAATCATCTCTTTTTGTAAAATAGAGGTATCTTTTTCTTTTCCTAAAGAAACGAGAAACATTTCAAGAGGATCTATTGAAGGGTCTTTCTTGTGCCCAACCTCGTGCATCAATACGAGAATACCAGCAGCATTTTTCGGCTCTATATTAAGTTTTATATATGTATTTAAATAGTGTGCTGCTGATTCTGAAATATCATCACCTCCTTTTTTCACATAGATAGTATTTTCCCCAAGCTCAGCACTTAAATCAATAGTTGATCCATTTTTTTTGTTTTCAATTTTATAGCTCTTTAATAAAGAATACTGATCTGGTTTAAATTCAAGAAATCTAATCAATGCACGTTCTCTTACGCCTAGGTTTGTACCGATAAATTCTTCTTCTGTTTGTGGAATAGTTTCAATGTCAAACTGCAAATCTTCGTAAAGTAGTTCTACTTTAATAAAATTGTTTTCAATTGTAATATCACCATTTTCACCTGTTTTCTGTTGTCCAAATGTTTCAAAAAGATGACGAACTTTTTCGTATGCGATTTCTCCAGATAATGCGGTTTTTTCCAATTTAGGAATAAGTTTGTTTTCCATAAAAAAATATTAACATATCCTCATAAAAAGTTATAGCTGAGAGACTAGGAACGTGAATACACTTATCGAACCTTACAGGTTCAGTACACCTTTCGCGGATTTTGAAATTAACATTTCAAAATCCAAGCTCAAGGTCTTCGATTCCTAGACGCAAATGAAGCAGTTCATTTGCTTCTCCTGGATACGACAAAAACGCTGTTAAGCGGATTTTTGTCGTAGCTGGCTGTCTGAGTCGTTATTGGAACCTTTTTAATGGAAAATAAGGATTAAATTACAATTTGCCTGTTTGAACAATATCTAATAATTCTTGATGAAGTATTCCATTTGAAATTATGCAACCTATTCCATCTTGATCATACCTTCTTTCTTCTCCATTTAAATCAGTAACTTTTCCACCTGCTTCTTCTGTAATAATTTTCAGTGCTGCGACATCATGTGAATATGGACCATAAAATACTGCTCCAACAAATTTACCGTTTGAAACTTGAATACCTCCATAAATAAATGAAGGCAATTTCATAACTTTACATTTTTTCTCGCTGAGTGTTTTAATAAGAGGAATATTTGAAAAACCAAGAGTCCAACCAGATCCATCTGTATTTAAATATGTGTTATGTAAAGTTGTATCTTTTGATACTAATATTCTTTTGCCATTTCTATATGCACCTCCATCTTTATACGCCCAATACATACTTTTTAATATAGGATCATTAATAACTCCGAGAATGGGCTGACCATTTGATTGATCAACTAATGCTATAGAGAATGTAAATATTGGTAATCCGTTTGAAAAAGGCATTGTGCCATCAATTGGATCACAAACCCAAATATATTTTGAGTTTTCTTTTTTATCACTTTTTTCTTCGCCGTGAATACTATGTTCTGGATAAGTTTCATTCACTCTTTTTATTACTAAATCATTTATCTCTATATCTGCTTTAGTCAAAGGAGAATTATCTTCTTTCCAAGTAGTTTCTGTTTCAAAACCAAAATACTTTAATGCTATTACTTCAGCTTCCTTTGCAAGATTTTTTGTGAATTCTAAATATTGTTCCATATTTTTTATTATACCAAAATTCGAGTGTCCTAGACAGATACAAAAAATATTCCTTAAACTATAAGGTTAAAAGTCATAGCTGGGAGACTAGGAACGTGAGTACACTTATCGAACCTTACAGGTTCAGTACACCTTTCGCGGATTTTGAAATTAACATTTCAAAATCCAAGCTCAAGGTCTTCGATTCCTAGAAGCAAGCAAAGCAGTTTGCTTGCTTCTCCCAGCTACGACAAAAATCCGCTTAACAGCGTTTTTGTCGTAGCTGGGAGACTAGGAATCGAACCTAGATTAAAGGCTTCAAAGGCCTCTGTCCTACCTTTAGACGATCTCCCAATAAATCAATACAAACTACAAAATCAAACGATATCCCAATATGTTAAATTAAGACATTAATGATGAAAACAATATAAGGATACCTTAAAATTGGTTATTTTTCAACCTCTTAGAAATAATTCTGACATCCTACTAAGGGTAACTAAAAACTTCTATATTAAAGAAGGAGGATGTATACTTAATTTAAACTAATATTTTGTATTATGAAAAATGAAGAAGTAATAGAACTAATTCATCAAAATGGAGTTGGTCAAAATATTCAATGTTTTTTCACATCAAAAATCGATGGGAAAGATAAAGGAAATAAATCTTTAATTAGTAATTATAAATATCAAAAAGGACTAATTAAAATTTATATTGAAAAAGACCAATTTAGAGAACACGAAAAAAATCTAGCTAAACATCCCTATTGTGAACTATTTATAAAACAAGAATTTAAAAGTTATGTGTTTGAAGTAAAATTGTTTTGTAAATTTTTCAAAGTTGAAAATCAATTTATTTATATTAAAGTTTTTAATATAAAATATTTTGACGACCAAGGGAAAGAAGTTAGCCAAAGATTTTCTCTTAATGATTAAAATGGAGCCACTTATTAAAGCGACTCCATTTTTATTTACCTGGATTAAAATTGTCTTCCCCACCATGGCAATTGCCACCAATGACGATATGTTTTTTTGTATGAAATATAAGGATTATTCTGATAATTATCTGTATATTGATTATATTGATAATTATTATTTGAAATAACATTTACAAACAAAGTTACACACTGACTGGTGTTGTCATTTTGACAAACTACAATATTTACATTTCCAGGAATTTGACCATAAAGGGATATAACTGAGCCATTAATACTTGCGGAAGCAATTGATGGATTTGAATTACTATATATGTAATATGATGAGTCTAAATTATAATACGACTGATCGTTATAAATAGAGACACTAGAACTCTGACCTGCAGAGAGCTGTACATTATAAGAGCTCAAAGTAATGGGATAATTATAATTATTTGTTGACCCTTGTACTGTTACATATAAAGTAGCACAAGAACTATAATAATTACTCGAGCAAACATCAAAAGTGGTAGAACCAGAATTTTTAGCATAAACAGAAATTGTGTTTCCAGAAATACTTGCTGAGGCTACATAACTTGTAGAATTAGAAATATAATATTGATTTTGATAAGAACCCGAAATATAAACATTTGCACTTTGACCAACGTTTAAATTTAAATTACTAGGACTTAAACTTATATTATTATAATTGTTGTTATTGGAATTAGAATAAATAGGCCATGACACATATTGAGACTGTTGATAATTTACAACGATTAAAACCTGAGTTCCATATTGAAGTTCAGGATAAGAATACCCATTTAGTGTTTTTGAAAAATAACCAGAATTATTTGTATATCCAATAATACCGAGACCCAGAAGCCCAGAATAACCACTGTAATCAAGAATTACTGAAGAATTAGGATCAGCATTGTTAACAGTAACAACGACCGAATCACCTCCTCTGTTTACAAGAGAAAGGGTTGGAGTTGAGGCCTGAGCTTGTGAAGCAAAACCAATAATTATAAGGGTAAAAACAGAAATTGTTAAATTTTTTAATATATTTATATTCATATTTTTTATTACGAATTAAAATGCTATTTTGACGCACTCGACATTGCATACAATATTATATCAAATTTTAAAAAGCAAGACATCTCGTCAATCCTTCGATTTCTTGTTACAATACAATAATGGAAACATCTAAAACGGAGAAGAACTTTTTATTTGCCCTTTTGGCAGTAATTCTACTATTAACATTAATAATACTTTATCCATTCTTAACTGTTCTAATCATATCAGCAGCTATAGCTGTTGTAATATCTCCAGTGTATTTATGGATTAAGAAATATGTTACAAAAAATAGATCATCTTTGGCATCTTTCATCACCTTGGCACTCTTTTTAATACTACTGTGCGTTCCATTGTTTTTTATGGGTGTCGTTATTTTTGATCAAGCACAAAATGCATACCAATTTATATCTCAGAGTGGCAGCACTAGTATCTTTATTCATAGATTAGATACTTCAATAAACAACATCATGCCGGAAGGTTTCACTTTTGATACTTATGGTAAGGTATCAGAGTTAACAACATTTCTTTCTGGAAACATAGGCAACTTTTTTACTTCTACTTTTAATACTTTTACAATGTCCTTCCTTTCCATCTTCACAATGTTCTTTATGCTTAAAGACGGAGAAGCCTGGAGAGAAGGTTTTATAAAATTATTGCCTCTTTCAGAAAAAAATTCAAAAGAAATACTATCTGATCTTAAAAAATCTATCAACAGAATTATAAAAGGTTCCCTTTTCATCGCTGTGATGCAGGGGTTACTTTCCGCAGTTGGACTTTGGATTTTTGGAGTTCCTAATCCTGCTTTCTGGGGAGTTGTCGCTGGTATTGCTTCCTTCTTGCCAATATTTGGAACTTCTCTTGTTTCTATTCCTGCTATACTTTTCCTATATTTTAACGGAATGCAATTGCAAGCCCTTGGTTTACTTATCTGGTCTGCTACTTTAGTTGGAATGATAGACAATGTAATTTCCCCTTATGTTATTTCTCGTAACACAGAGGTTCCATCTATCTTCATGCTTTTTGCTATTCTAGGAGGGATAGCCGTAATTGGACCACTGGGTATTATAATAGGACCACTAGTACTCAGCCTACTGTATAATCTAGTTTCTATTTATAGAAAAGAAGTTAAAAATTAAACTGAGATACCAGCAACATAGCCGGTAGTCCAACAAATCTGGAGACTATACCCTCCTGAGTTCCTATTGATATGCAATAAATCTCCTGTGATATATAAATTCTTAAATAATTTAGAAGACATGGTTTTTGTGTCTATTTCGGCTAGAGTAACTCCACCATCAGCGACAACAGCTCTGTCATAACCCATCAAGTTCGTTATTGTTAAGGGTAACGCTTTTAATAATTTAACAATTTTCTTTCTATCTTCCTTGCTCACGCTGTGAACTTTAGTTTCAAAATCAATATCAGTAGCAATCATCTCAATAGCTGCAGGAGTTCCTTCGGGTGCTATTTCTTTAAATACAGTTCGAAGCATTTTATTTTTATTAGCATCAAAAATTTTAATTATTGTTTCTTCAAGCTTCCCTTCAGTTGTATCAGGGAAACAATCAATATAAGCTTCGACACGACCTGAATCCAATAAATCAGAAACTTTTCCGGCACTGTTTAAAATAAGTGGACCAGAAAGACCAAAGTGAGTGAAAAGTATTTTACCTGTTTTACTAAATTCTTTTTTATCATTAAGGAAAAAAGTTATTTTCATAAATGAAAGAGAAACTCCAGCAAGACTTTTAACCCAATGTTCAGAGACAGCCAGTGGAACCACAGTTGGAGTTGAATCTTTTACGGTATGACCTAAATCTTTGAGCCATATAAGACCGTCCCCTGTTGAACCAGTTTCAGGATGAGACATTCCACCTGTAGCGAGAATATATGATTTGGCACATAGCAATTCACTTCCAGTATCAATACTAGATATCAATCCATCACGGTCATTTATTTTTCTAGCAATACAATTATATTTTATAGAAACATTATTTTTTTCTAATTCTTTTTTTAAAACTTCATATACATCATATGCCCTCTCAGATTTAGGGAAAACACGATTGCGAGCTTGCACAACAAGAGGTAAACCTCTTGATTCAAAATAATCAAAAGTATCCTTCACTCCAAAAATAGAAAAAGGTGTATATAAAAAAGGTTGACCTTCCCCATATATTTTTAAAAATTTATGTATATCATATTCAGCGTTTGTAATATTACAACGCCCACCGCCTGTGATTTTTAATTTCTCACCTAAACTTTTATTTTTATCTAAAATAAGCACGGTTTTACCTCGTGCTCCAGCCACCGCCCCCGCCATCATACCAGAAGCCCCACCACCTATGATGATGACATCCCAGATTTTATTATCATTATTTTTCATTTAAAATTTTCACAAGCGCTAATTCAAGTGGCAGTTCGTTAATAACAGCATTGCGCAGAGATTGATATGTTTCCAATAAAACAGCTAATGTTCCCGAAGAAATATATTCCGGTTTGGAAGCAATAAGCTCTGTAATATAAGTCATATCATGCTCAGAAAGAACTCCTTCTATCTCACTTCGCATTTTAGGGGCATAACGAAGGATTAAGGCATAACGAAGCTTGGCTAGTATCATTTTTAAATATACTTGCATTTCGATATTTTGCTCACTGGCTTTTTTAATTGTGAGGAAACCTCTCTCGATGTCTTTGTGCGCAATGGCATTCAAAAATTCATCTACTAAAACAGAATTTGGTGATCCTGTAACTTCTTCAATATCTTCTAAACTAATCAAAGAATCATTTGAAAAAGAAATAACTTTCTGTAAAGTTCCATAAGCATCTCGAAAGGCCCCATCAGAGAGTAGTGCAATAAGTTGAGCTCCTCCTTCTTCTAATTTATAACCTTCTTTTTTTGCAATATTCGTCACAGCTAAAGACAAAATGGCATCCGTCGGTTTTTTAAACATAAAACTCTGACAGCGAGAAACTATTGTTTCTGGAACTTTTTCTAGTTCTGTTGTCGCTAAAATAAAGATGACATGTTTTGGAGGTTCTTCAATAGTTTTTAAAAGCGCATTCCAAGCATCTTTTGTAAACATATGAACTTCATCTAATATGTAAATTTTATATTTTGAATCAAAGGGTATTGTTTGAACGCTATCACGAATAGCACGAACATCATCTATGCCTCGATTACTTGCAGCATCTAGCTCATAGATATCGTTTGGGGATGTGCCAAGTTCAGATGCGATAATACGAGCAATAGTTGTCTTTCCTGTACCACGAGGGCCACAAAGAAGATATGAATGAGAAACCTTCCCTGCGGATAGCGCTCCGCTAATAGCTTTAACTATATGATCTTGTCCAATAACTTCAGAAAAGTTTGAAGGACGATATTTACGATATAATGCAATATTACTTTCTGACATATATTTTAGTATACTACCATTTTTTTAAACGGTAAACCGTTTGTTAAAAATGCAGTCCAACGTAGCGAAGCGAAGTCATATCCCAATTAATAATGTTTTAGAAATTCTTTAATTATAGTCTCAACCTCTTTAGAATTTTTAGTTTCCATTAATTTAGTGCGGAGTTCTTTTGCTCCTTCAAAACCATTTACATAAGCTTTATAATGTTTTTTCATAACTGAGAAATTTTTAATTCTCCCTAGTTTTTTTTCAAAAAGTTTTGTATGCTCGACAAGAACTTTCAATTTTTCCTTAAGTGTAGGA
>JBBRVK010000014.1:0-13294 GCA_038247045.1 Minisyncoccia bacterium
TGCTCGGAAAATCAAGAAAAAAGAGCAGATTGAAAGCCTAATGAAATTCATCGATGCCAAATTAAAAGACAACAAAACCCAAATAAAAAGATCGAGATTACAACTAATTAACTGTCAATTATGTTCAGTGGCTTGAACATATTTAAACACTTGGTAATTTGGTTTGCTTATGTGCTATAATATTCAAATGGAAAATAATAAAAAACAAATATTGTCGATTCCTACAGCTATTGTAGTTGCAGGTTTTCTTATAATGTTAGCTATATTAATAACAAGAACAGGAGGTGTTGCTGAAGTTAAAGAAAAAACTTTATCAGAACAGGTTGGAGTAAATAAAGACAAATTTACTCTATGTATGAAAGAGTACGATGCCACAGCATTAGAAGCTCTAAGAGTAAAAACAAACGCTAGTGCAGAATTAGCAATGAAAAGTGTTCCTGCAGACCAAAGAGGTACCCCTTATAGTGTAATTGTTGGTAAAAATGGTGTTAAGAGTGAAATTCGTGGCGCTCTTCCAAAAGCTGATATTCAAAAATTGATAGCTGAAGTTACAGCAGGAAAAGCAACAACAGTCCCATACACAGGCGAAGTTCCTGCTTATACTGAAGGAGATCATATTATAGGTAGCCCTGATGCTCCTATATTAATTATAGAATATTCTGATCTTGAATGTCCTTATTGTAAAAGATTCGGGGCTACAATTAAAGAAGTCGTGGCTGAGTCAAATGGTAATGTCGCTTGGATTTATCGTCATTGGATAGTTCACCCAGGTGCTCTTCCAAAGGCAGCAGCTTCCGAATGTGTAGCAAAACTTAAAGGTAATGATGCATTTTGGAAATACGTAGATTTAGTCTTTGGATTAATGAAGACAGAGGAACCAGCTCCAAGTACAGACAATTTATAAAGTAAATAGAAATCAAATACAAAAGTGGTCAGGCTTAGCCTGACCACTTTTGTATTTATTAATTATTCTTAATTATTTATATCACCTCTTGTTGATAACACTTCTCACAATACACCATCTCTGGTCTCTCTGGTGCATATGAAGTTTCAAATTCATTTGTACAACCTTCATGCATACAAGTGCGGTGCCAGAGTTTCATTGGATTACGTTTATGCAATCTACTATAGTGACGACACCCGTAACAAATCCTAGGTAATGGAATATTGAACCTGCGATAAAAAGATAATTCTTCTGGAATAATTTTAAAAGCTGTTGAACATCTATCACTACATTCTCCCTTGTGTTCACACTCTATAATTTCTTTTAAAATACTATCACCAATATCTTTTATGTTGTCATTTAACTCACTAGATTTTATGGTTATAACATAATTACGTATTTCTGGTTCTTTCCAAAGCAAACTCTTTGAAATAGCCTCGACTTTCGTAACAGGAAAATAATCTTGGGCTACAGTCTCATTGTAACAAAAAGTTGATAATTCACTTGGAAAAAATTCACCATATTTATAAATATTGCCCTTCTTATCTAGATATGGCATATCATTCATATGTTTAATTATCTTATCTCTCATTAAAATATATTCTTCTTTTGTATATTGTTTATTAAATATACAATATTTTTTATTACGGAGACCTAAACAAGAAAAACAATTAGAACAACTATAGCAATTAAAAGAATATTCAACATTTTCGGCATAATAAATAACACTACCAAAAAGTATATTTCCTCCACCTGCACCGGTATCAAAAACTTCATATCCAATTTCAAGTTGCCCCACTCCTGGACCTGAATCTCTCACATTGATAACATTATCTACTGCCAAAAAAACATTTTTACAATCTTCTGCTTTATTTGAAACATAAAAACAATTAAAACAATTCTTTGCGTGATCTATATTATTTCCAGATGAATTAAAAGAATTATTTATAAAAGCAAAACGATGTAAAGATTTTAATTTCAAATTTTCAAATTCTTTTTTCTTTTCTTCTAAGACTAAATAGCTACCTAAATCTAATTTAGATAATATAACTTTATATTCTTCTTTTGAAAGCTGAATGTTATTAAAATAATAACTTTTATTTCTCAAATTTGAACTCATAAAACAATCAGTACAACCTCGACAATCATATAAGAAATAAGAATCTACACATGAATGAGAATCTTGGGAATAAAATAATTTATTTGAATTTGAACAATTTAAGTCATCATATGAAAATTCTGTTTTATGAACAATGTGAAGATCCATACAATCTTTTATATCTGTTACAGCATCACTATAATTACAACGCTCTATTTTCCAAGAAGCAGAAGTGAGATAACTATCTTTACTTTCCTCTGCCACATTACAATAATCACTATTAACTGCATTAGAATTAGACATACTTTGCAAAGGAAATTTATTTCGAAAATTTTTCCATTGCTCAAAAAAAGACATAGAAAAATCGTAATCTCTACCATAACTCATAGAATCCCAGCTATCTCCCCACCAAGTTTTTTGGTCAATAACAACTAAATCTTTTTCAGGAGAATAAATAGATATAATATCTTTCCCGGAAAAACTATCCTTTCTTTTATACAAAGAGTGAGTATTTCTATAAGTAAGTCTTCTCTGCATTCTACAATCTGGACAAAATGTCGGCGCAGGAACCTTGATTTTTTCATAAAATAGAAAATCATCAGATTCAATAATAAAGTCATTTTTACAATTCTGACATATTTTTGTTTCCATATTTAAAGCATACAATAGAAGTATATTTTTGTCTATGCATGCTTAGAAATAAAAAAATAACCCCAGGTGCGAGGCGTAGAATTATATTGTGAGGGAGATGTATAAATATACATTTACTAAACAATAATATTCTGCAACAAAGCAGGTGGGGTTATTTTTTGATTTCTAATCGAAGTAGTTTTTTAAGCGTGCTATCTTTTCGTTATTACGTAACTTCTCATGAACTTTTGCTTCAATCTGACGAATACGTTCACGAGTAACTCCAAACTCTTGACCTACTTCCTCAAGTGTATGTTGAACTCCATCATTCAATCCATAACGAAGCTCTAGAATTTTTCTCTCTTTAGGAGACAAAGTCTCCAACACTTCTTTTATCTGGTCAGAAAGAATACGGCGTGAAGCATCTTGGTCGGGGCGCAATATTTTATCATCTGGAATAAATTCACCTCGAGTTGATTTTTCATCATCATCACCTATCGGTTGCTCGAGTGAAACTGTCTCTTGATTTATCTGAACAATAATATGTATTTTTTCAACATCTAAGTTCATCTCAGTTGCTATTTCTTCCACAAGAGGTTCACGGCCTAAGTCTTGAGAGAGACGGCGGACAACTTGTTTATATTTAGAAATTGTTTCCACCATGTGAACTGGAATACGAATAGTACGAGATTGGTCGGCAAGAGCACGAGTGATTGATTGACGAATCCACCAGGTTGCATAAGTAGAAAACTTATAACCCTTTGTCCAGTCAAATTTTTCAACAGCCTTAAACAATCCTAAGTTGCCTTCCTGAATAAGATCAAGAAGAGTTAAATCAGAACTTCTTCCAACATATTTTTTAGCAATAGAAACAACAAGACGAAGGTTAGCTCGCGCTAATAAATTTTTAGCCTCAATGTCACCTTTTTCAATTCTTTTAGCCAAATCTCTTTCTTCGCTGGCTGCAATCAAAGGATACTGACCAATTTCCTTCAAATACATTTGAATTGAATCATAGGTTTGAGCATCTTTACTGTATTTTAAAGCGAGCTTTATAGCATCACCACTAGTATCAAGTAGATTACCTCCCTCTAAAATATCAACACCAGAAACCGAAAGTCTCTCATATAAATCATCTAAGAAAAGAATATTATTTTCGATATCTGGAAATTCTTTAATAATTTCATCATAAGTAACGAAGCCTCTTTTCTTGCCTTTTTCTATCATTACAAGAGACTTTTGTTCTTGTTCTTTTAGCTTCTTGTCTAGTTGTTCTTGTTTAGGCGCAGATAAAACAGGATGAGCTACTATTTTTGTTTTAATTTTAGCATTTACAGCCCTAGGTTTTAAAACCATAGGAACTTTTTTCTTTTTCAAAGTTTTCTTTTCTATTTTTTTAATCACTTTTTTTATATTCTTTTTATCAGAAGAAGACTTTTTGACCACAGATTTCTTAACAACTTTTTTTAATTGTTTTTTTACCACAGCTTTTTTATTTGAAACTATTTTCTTAACTTTTAATTTAGATTTCTTTACCATAAAATTATTGTGACCTATGACTTTTTATGTTTTCTATTCGTTCGACTGTTTTTTGATAATCTACCAATATTGAGCCAGAATCATTATCAGTAACCTGACTCTCCTTTTGATTGATTTTATCTAACAATAAAATCAATCGCTCATTTAAAATTTCCTCTTCTAAATTAAGCATTATCTCTTCCACATCACGAATTAGACCTTTTGTTTTATCACCATACCACATTTCAGCTTCAGAAGCGAGAGTCTCTCTAAATGGTTCATACAGCTCCCATATTTTGTTAAGATCATCACCCCCTATTCTTTCCGTCAGTGATATTTTTATATTTTCGATATCTAAACCTAAATCATTTTTATCTTGCCAAAAAATTATTCCTAAAAGTCTCTTCTCTAAATTATTTCTCCTAGAAAATAATTCTTTTTTATTTTCTGTATTATTTTCTCTTAAGTTTACAACATTATTAATTTGATGATTATGTTCATATAATTTAAAATCTTCAATAATTGCATTTGCAGGTATCCCCGTCTGAGAATGAATTAATGATACATAGGAAGATTTGTCGATTGAACTTTTAATCATTACTAAAAATGGAAAGATTATATCCCGAACTTGTTTTCCTCTCAACCTCACATCGTTTGTATTATTACAAATTCTTTGAGTATAAAAAGTAATAATATCTACTGAGTTTTTAATTATTTCTTTCCACCTATCAGGACTATCTAATATTATGTCAGCGGGGTCATTTCCCTCTGGAAGATTTGCTACCTTAACTTGCATCTCAAGTGACAAAGCAATCAAAGAAGATCTACTAACGGCTCTAATCCCAGCTGAATCACCATCATAGGCAAAAATTATATTTGGAGAAAGTCTACGTATCAAGCCCAAATTATTTATTTTTGATTCACTATCAATAATATTATCAGTAAAGGCAGTTCCAGAAACGGCAACAGTGTTTGTAAATCCTGCTTGATGAGACATAATTAAATCCATTTGTCCTTCAACAATAATAGAATAGCCACGTCGTCGAATTGATTCTTTGGCCTTATCAATACCAAAAAGAACATTTGATTTGTTAAATAATGGAGTATCAGGACTATTTAAATATTTAGCTTCATTTTTGTCATCTTTACCAAATATTCTACCCGAAAAGGCAATCACTCTTCCGCTTGAATCACTTAATGGAAAGATAATTCTAGAACGAAATCTATCATAAAAACCTTGTTCTGATTTTTTAATCAAACCAACAACTTCTAAATCTTCCCTTTTATAACCCTTAGCAATTAAATAATCAGATAAAGTTCGCCACTCGTCCTTAACATAACCAATCCTAAATAATTTAATAGTTTGATCTGTTAGACCTCTCCCTAAGAGATAAGCTCTAGCTTTGGGTTCATTATTAAAATTAACTTCAAAAAATTTTGTCGCTTCTTCTAAAATTTCATAATAGGTTTCTTTTTTATCAGCATCCTTATCGTGGATATTTCTAGTTTCAAGAACAACCCCAGCTCTCTCAGCTAATAACTTCAAAGAACCCCTAAAATCAGTTCCTTCAAATTTTTCAACAAAAGAAAAGATATCGCCCTTCTCTCCACATCCAAAACAATAGTAAGTACCACGATCTGCGGATATGAAAAAGGAAGCAGTCTTTTCGTTATGGAAAGGACACTTTGCTTTAAAATTTTTTCCAGATTGTTCTACTGTTATGTATGACGAAATAACATCAACAATAGAAAGTCTTTCTTTGATTTTGGGAACAGATGATGACATATATATTTAGGCATTAAGCCTTAGATATTAGGCATTGGATATTAAATAATATCCAATGCCTAATATTCTATAGCCTATCTAATTATAAAACGTTATCTTCAACAATTTCTTTTTCTTTTTTACTGATACGTTTTACTCCAAAACCAGTACCGGCTGGAATAAGACTACCGATAATAACATTTTCTTTAAGTCCACGTAGATTATCAACTCCACCACGAATTGCATTGTTAATAAGAACACGGTTTGTATTTTGGAAGGAAGCAGCAGACAACCAACTTTTTGTAGTTAAGGAAACTTCCGTAATCCCTAAGACGATTGTATCAGCTACAGCACCTCTACCTTTTTCTTCTGTTTCAACACGATTGTTTTCTTCAATAAGTTCAATGGTCTCAACTATTTCTCCAGGAGAGAAAGTAGTATCTCCAGCGTCCTTAATCTTTTTACGTGAGAACATTTGACGAATAATAATTTCAATATGTTTTCGAGAGATAGAAGCACTCTGTAAGTCATAAACTTTGTTGATTTCATCAACAATATATTCTTCAGCCACCTCTTTTCCTCCAGTCTTAACAATTTCGTTTATATCAGCAGAACCATCTGTAAGTAATTCACCTTTTTTAACATGTGAACCAACTTTAACTATTGGCTGACGACGGAAGGCCACAGTATATTCCATTTCGTTTTTCTTTCCATCAGCTTTTGAATCAGAGAGAACTTTAATAATTTTTTCTTTACCAGTGTTTGTGATATCAATAACTTCACCTTCAGTTTGAGAAATGATAGCTGGATTCTTAGGAATACGTCTTTCAAAAATTTCTTCAACACGAGGTAGCCCAGTCGTAATATCGACAGTAGCAACTCCACCAGCATGGAAAGTACGAAGTGTAAGCTGTGTTCCTGGTTCACCAATAGCCTGAGCTGCAATAATTCCTACTGCTTGTCCAAGTTCAATCATACAGTTACGTCCAAGATCAAGACCGTAACAAATACGACATATTCCATGAGTTGTCTCACAAGAAAGTGGTGTACGAACAAGGGCTTCTTTAACTCCAGATTTCTCCATTAGACGTGCATCTTCCTTCATAATTAATGATCCCTTCTTAAAGAGAACATTGCCTTCTGGATCCTTAGCGTCAGCCAATAAGACACGTCCATGAATATATTTAGCGAAGGCTCCATCAACAGCAAATATTTTCTTACCATTTTTTGTTCCACAATCCTCTTCAGTAACAACAACGTCCTGTGCCACATCAACAAGTCTACGTGTTAGATATCCTGCTTTAGCTGTGTTTAAGGCCGTATCAGCAGCACCCTTACGAGAACCGTGAGTTGTAATGAAATATTCAAGCGGAGATAAACCTTCTATATATGATGGGATAATTGGGAAATCAAGAGTAGCACCAGAAGTATTAACAATCAATCCTTTCATTCCACACATCTGAACAAGAGAACCCATGTTACCTCGAGCTCCAGAAGTTATAAGGTCATAAGTTGAACCTTGAGGATCAAGTGTTGCGGGAATTAATTTTTCAATTTCTTTTTTAGCATGTTCCCATATTTCAATAACTTTTTGATATTGTTCATCTTCAGAAAGAAGCCCTTCTGCAAATTGATCACGAACAACTTCTTCTTCTTTGCGGAATTTTGCAACAATATCCTTTTTTCCTGGAGGAACAGTTACGTTATCAATACCCCAAGTTACACCTGAGTAAGTTGCATATTGGTAACCGAAATCTTTAATTTTATCTAAGACTTTTGGAGTTGCATCAATCCCATAATGGAAAATAATTTCATCCACAAGAAGTGACATACGTTTAATAGTAACTTCTTCATTTAAATAAGGAAAATCATCCGGAAAAATTGTGTTAAAGAATAATCTTCCAACTGTTGTTTCAAAAGGCTTACCTTCAAATCTTGTATATCTATCTTTATCAGTGCCTAGAACTTTAATCTTGGCACGGAAAGTGATAACTCCTAGATCAAAAGCAGTAATTGCTTGGTTAGGACTTGCGAAAGCCATTCCTTCACCTTTTTCACCATCAACTGATTTTGTCATCCAATAACAACCAAGGATAATATCCATCTTTGGCATAACAATTGGAGAACCATCTTGAGGTTTAAGTAAGTTTTTATTTGAAGCCATGTATACACGAGCTTCTTCTTGGGCCATATCTGAAAGTGGAACATATACGGCCATTTGGTCTCCATCGAAGTCGGCGTTGAAACCAGCACAAACAAGAGGGTGAACCTGAATAGCATTTCCTTCAATTAAGATAGGATTGAAGGCTTGAATACCAAGTCTGTGAAGTGTAGGAGCACGGTTTAGAAGTACATATTTACCACGGATTACTTCTTCAAGGATTGCCCAAACTTCAGGAACTCCTTCTTCTATTAAACGATTAGCCCCACGAATATTGAAAGCTAATTCTGTTTCAAGAATTTTTGAAATTACAAATGGTTTAAAAAGTTCAAGAGCCATGTGTTTAGGAAGACCACATTGATTGAGTTTAAGTTGAGGTCCAACAACAATAACAGAACGTCCTGAATAGTCCACACGTTTACCCAAAAGATTTTGACGGAACAATCCTTGTTTTGATTTTAGATTATCAGAAAGAGATTTAAGTGCACGCTTTTGAGAAGCAGAAACAGCTTGAGAATCATTTTGCTTAGCAATAGAGTTATCTATAAGAGCATCAACTGCTTCTTGTAAGATTCTTTTTTCATTACGTAAAATAACATCTGGAGCTCCAATTTCTTTTAATTTATTTAGACGATTATTACGATTAATAACACGGCGATAAAGATCGTTCAAATCAGAAGTTGCATGACGTCCACCATCGAGTGCTACCATCGGTCTAAGTGCTGGAGGAATAACTGGAATGACGGTTAAGAACATCCACTCTGGGCGAATTCCTGAATGAACCATTGAACGAATCAAAGACATTCTCTTCTCTAGTTTTTCCTTTTCAATACTTGAAGACTTAGGAATAATTGCTAATGTCTCAGCTTTTAATTTTTCTAAATCAAGATTTTTAAAGATTGTATAAATAGCTTCAGCTCCAATACTGGCTTCAAAACAACTACCATACTTTAATCCAAAGTGATGATATGCTATTTCGTTTAGAACTTTTCCAGGAAGGATTTCAGAAATTTCACGCTTTGTACTAACAAGAAGTTCCTTTAATTTTTCTTTTTCTTCTTCGTTATTTGCACTTTTAATTTTTGATTTAAATTCACTCTCTAAGTTTTTTGTAATTGTCTCTTTTTCTTCAGCAAAAACTTTAATGATTATATAACCAGCAAAGTAAATAACTTTTTCAAGATCAGAAACTGAGATATTGAGTAATATGGACATACGAGAAGGAACTCCACGCAGAAACCATATATGAGAAACCGGAGAAGCAAGTTCAATATGACCCATTCTGTCACGTCGAACAATAGAGCGAGTAACCTCCACTCCACATTTTTCACAAATTATATCCTTATAACGAATTCTTCGGTATTTACCACAGTAACATTCGTAATCTTTTTCAGGACCAAAGATTCTCTCGTCGAACAAACCACTTCTCTCAGAACGACCAGTACGGTAATTTATTGTTTCTGGTTTTGTGACTTCTCCATATGACCATTCTCGTATTCTCTCAGGAGATGCGAGTTTGAGTGTTATTGAATCAAAATCTGATGTATCAATTATTTTCATAGTGTTTGATATTTAGGTTACTAATTATTCTTTCGACTTTTTTAAATCAACATCAAGAGACAAACCACGTAGGTAATTTAACAAAACGTTAAATGAAGCTGGAGTGTTTGGTTCACCAATTGGCTGACCTTTAATAATAGCGTCGAATGTCTGTGAGCGACCCATAATATCATCAGACTTGATTGTTAACATTTCACGAAGTGAGTAAGCTGCACCATGACCTTCAAGAGCCCAGACCTCCATTTCTCCAAATCTCTGTCCTCCACCTTGTGCTTTACCACCAAGAGGCTGTTGAGTAATTAATGAGTAAGGGCCAATAGAACGCATGTGTAATTTATCTTCAACCATGTGGTGAAGTTTAAGCATGTACATGTAACCAATAGCGACATCTTGTTCAAAAGCATCTCCAGTTCGTCCGTCATAAAGTGTCACCTTTCCACTTTCTGGAAGACCTGATTTTACAAGTTCAGCCTTAATTTCTGCAACAGTTGCAGAGGAGAAAGGAGGAACAATAGCTTGATAACCAAGTGTATGAGCAGCATAACCTAAATGCATTTCAAGAATCTGCCCAAGGTTCATACGAGATGGAACTCCAAGTGGTGTAAGGATAACATCAACTGGTGTACCGTCAGCCATAAATGGCATTTCTTCTTCAGGTAAGATGACTGAGATAACACCCTTGTTTCCGTGACGTCCAGAGAGTTTATCACCTACTGATATATTTCTGATTTGAGCGATTTCAACAACGATTCTCTTTATAATTCCTGACTCAAGATTGTGACCCTGGTCACGAGAGAATATTTTAACTCCAGTTACACGGCCTTTCTTTCCATGTTCAAGTCGAAGTGAAGTATCTTTTACATCACGAGCTTTTTCAGTAAAGATGGAACGTAGAAGCCTTTCTTCTGGAGTAAGTTCAGTCTCTCCTTTTGGTGTAATTTTACCAACAAGGATATCGTTCTCACAAACTTCCGCTCCGACAACAATAATGCCATCTTCGTCTAAATCTTTTAATTTATTTTCACCAACATTTGGAATATCACGAGTTGTTATTTCAGGTCCAAGTTTTGTATCACGAACATTACAAATAAATTCTGTAACATAAATACTTGTAAACTTACTTTCCTTAACTAATTTTTCTGAAAGAATAATGGCATCTTCGTAGTTTGCTCCACCCCATGACATAAATGCAACAAGAGCATTCTGACCAATAGCAATTTGTCCATGAGCGGTTGTACTCGTATCAGCTAAGACTTGTCCACGTTTTACTTTCTCACCAAGAGAAACACTTGGACGTTGATGGAATATTGAGAAGTTGTTTGTACGAGAGAATGAAATCAAAGGATAAGTATGATCTTTCCCTTTGTCATCCTTAACTGTTATTTTCTTTGCATCAACATAAGTTATTTCACCAGCTACTTCAGCAGTGATCAATCTTCCTGAGTCACGACTTGCAAGTTCTTCCATACCTGTTGCAACTAATGGAATTTCAGGAACGATACAAGGAAGAGCCTGTTTCTGCATGTTACTACCCATGAGTGTTCGGTGAGCATCATCGTGTTCAAGGAATGGAATCATAGAAGTTGCAACTGAGAAAGCTTGGTTTGTCGCAACATCGATGTAATCGATTTCATTCTTGTCTATTAATCCTGGTTTTGTTTTAAGACGAGCTTCAACTTTATCTTCTAAAATATTTCCCTTATCATCATAATTAACACCACCATGAGCAATGTTAAATTTCTCTTCTTCAAGAGCATTCAAGTAAACTACTTCATTTGTAATTTTACCGTTCTTGACTTTAACATAAGGTGTTTCAATAATACCAAATTCGTTAATTTTAGCGTAAGTAGACAAGTGCAAAATAAGACCGATGTTTGGACCTTCTGGGGTATGGATTGGACATACGCGTCCATAGTGGGAAGTATGGACGTCACGAACTTCGAGTCCGGCACGTTCACGAGTGAGACCTCCTGGTCCAAGGGCTGAAAGAATACGTAGATGTTCAACTTCAGCCATGACATTTTCTTGGTTCATAAACTGAGAAAGTTGATTGGCAGTAAAGAATTCTTTAATACGAGCCTGAAGTGGACGTTGATTTATAATCTGAATAGGCATAGTTGTTCCAACGTCAATAGTAGACATACGGTCCTGAACATTTCTCTTAATCTGAGCCATACCCATACGAATTTTTTGCTGGAACATTTCTCCAACATAACGAACACGACGTTGACCCAAATGGTCAATATCATCACCCTTAGCATGAACGTCATTATTTAGAGCAATAATATTCTTAACAATAGTAACAACATCATCTGCGGAAATAGTACGGCGTTCCATTTCTTTTTCATCCATACTTTTTTCAAAACGCTTGTTGAAGCGGAATCTTCCAACTGGAGATAGGTCGTATCTCTCGTTAGATAAAAGAATATTCATGAATTCGCGTGCATTTTCAGAAGTTGCTAAATCCCCATCACGAAGACGCTTATAGATTTCAATATAAGAATCAGACAATGTTTTAGCTGGATCTTTTTCAAGACAGATATTTAATATTTTAATTATTTCTTCGTCATTACCAAAAGCTTTAGTCATAGCTTCATCTGTGGCAAGACCAAGAACGCGAAGAAGTGAGGCAACTGAGAATTTACGTTTCTTATCGATACGTACATAAACAGCACCATCAGAATCTGATTCAATTTCAATCCAAACACCACGAGCTGGAATTATTTTTGCTCCGAAGTAACGCTTACCTTTTGATTCTGATTCTGTGAAGAATACTCCAAAAGAACGAGTTAATTGTCCAACAATAACACGCTCAACTCCGTTGATGATAAATGTGCCATGTTTGGTCATTAGTGGCACATCAGCCATAAAGATTTCTTGTTCCTTAGAAGTTCCGATACTTTTATTCAAAAGTCGAACCCGAGCCTTAAGAGGTCCTTCGTAAGTTAATTTATTTATTTTTGTATATTCCTCATCGAACTTTGATTCACCGAGAGAGAAAGATGTGAAATCAAGTTGAAATTTTTTATCAGAATAATCATTGATTGGTGAAAATTCTTTAAAAACTTCTTTGATCCCTTTCTCTACCAACCAAGCAAAAGAATTTAATTGATCTTCAATTAAATTTGGGAATTCGACTAAGGGCTTTTTGTAGCGAGAAAAATATTTCTTCTCTACAGTTGATGAATTTTTCATAACTTAAAATTATTATAATCAATAAAATGATTCTAGATGACAAGATGACTAGTCCTGTCTTTAGGATTATTTTATTGATTATAAGAAAACGTAAAAAACAATAAGGTGACCAAACCTTACCGCTGGAAAACTATTTATAATGGGTTATAATGTTTTTTAACACAATAATAACTAGAGCCTATAATGATTGATACCCATAACTCAATCTATTCAATCTGGATAATATCCTATATCATTATACTTAAATTGTCAAGACAATCTAAACTTAAAGAAGAAAACCCACTAATGCATATTTTCTATGCATTAGCGGGTTAAAATAGTTTATTTTTAACAACAAATCTGTCTATTCCAAATCTCTCTTAAAGACAAAGCCATTTGTTAATATTTTGCCTATAAAATACTAATTCTAAGGCTACAGAAACA
>JBBRVK010000015.1:0-13236 GCA_038247045.1 Minisyncoccia bacterium
CTCCCAGGTTCGGAGCCAAATTTTCTAGCCATATTTTACAATCCCGCCTGCAACGATGTAGCAACTTAGGGCAGGGGTAAGTAGAAGTTCGAACTTTAGTTGTAATTTATACAAAAAGTGGTAATATAAAAGAAAATATTCATTCACTTTAAAATTAAATAAGATGAAAAAGCTAGTATTTCTATTAATTTTATCAGTATTTATTACTGCTTGTAAATGGTCTGGATCTGATCATTCTGTAAAAGTTTCTACTTTTAATAACGAAAATTGTTACTTAATGTCAAAAAAAACAACAGACTTTGACAGAAAATATGGATATGAAGTTTTGTGTTATACAAATGATACAATTGATAAATTAAAAATAAAAGATATTAAAGTATTTATTCCAAAACAAATATTCGAAAGAATTCCAGATCCTAATGATACCATGAATGTAGTTATATATTATATTAAAAATATAGAATATGGAGATAATAGTGGAGAATTTTCTTTTTTTAGTATTTGGGATTTTCAATTTAATCTATGTATTGGATATCATACTGTAAAAAAATAATGCAGAAAAGTAATCATCCACCAAGTAAGAGAAATCTAATTGGTGGATTTTTTTATTATTATTTCTTTCCGAACATCCTCCCAAGTTCGGAGCAGTTTTTTAAGCTTTATTTGATAATGGTTATTTTTTGAAGATAGGTAGAAGTTCTAACTTTTGTTATAATATTTTATTAATAAAAATTTTGATTCTATCTCTCACCATTCATTTGATTTATTTGGAATTTGTAAAAAGTATTCAAAAAAATGAAACATAAAAATATATACAGCATTATAGATAGTATTATTATAGCCACAGGATTAATAACCTTTGGTATTTATGCGACAAAATGTCATGGAGCAGAATGTAAGGTTGAAAATATTCCTGTAAAAGTAGAACAAGCTGTTTCTGGTATGAATCCAGAAATTATCACTAAGCAGGTAATAAATAATGAGATAGTTCTGCTTGATGTTCGAGAAGATTCAGAATGGAAGGAAGGTCATATTAAGGGGGCTTTACATATTGCATTAGGAAATTTAAATACTGAAACAATAAAAGATTTAACGAAAGACATTCCAATCTATACGTATTGCCGATCTGGAAGAAGAGCAGGCGAAGCAGAAATTAAATTGAAAGAATTGGGTTTTAATAAGGTGGAAAAACTTGGAGGAATAATAGAATGGCAAGAAAAAGGAGGGACTCTGGTAATTGAATAAAACATATTAAAACTAAACTATTAGTTGCTAGCTTTTTAATTTGTAGGGTTGACTTGATATCGTAGTGGGTATATACTCATTATAGATAGTAGATGTCTGGTCGAGCTATCTATTAAAAACTAATTAAATTATATAAATATTATGCCTAATTTAGATGGAACAGGACCAATGGGTCAAGGACCAAGAACTGGTCGTGGGATGGGACGAGGATGTGGTTATTGTGGAGGATGTCGATGTGGAAGAGGTTTTGGGTTTAGAAGATTTTTCTCCCCTAAAAATAAACCAATTACTCTAGACGAGCAAGAGAAGATGCTTGTCGAAGAATTAAATGCAATTCGTGAAGAAAAAGCATCTTTAGCAAATGGAGGTAAATAATACAAACCGACTTATTTGTAAAGATAAGTCGGTTTGTGAGATTTAATTTTATTAATTATTTAATTTATATATGGTAGAAATAGTTCAAGATGGAAATAAAACTCTTCGCCGAATAGCGAAAGAAGTACCTGTAACCAAAATCACGGGGGCAGAGATACAAAAAATATTGAAAGATATGAGCGAAGCTCTTGATAGTCAGAATGATGGTGTAGCTATCGCTGCTCCACAGATAGATGTATCACTTCGAATTTTTATTGTTTCTGGAAAAATTTTTGACAAAGAATTTATAGATGGAACTAGTAATTTCAGAAGTATAAAAACTCATCCAAATTTATTTTTTATAAATCCTATAATTACAAAGATATCAAAAGATAAAAAGGTTATGGATGAGGGGTGTTTATCTGTTCGTCCTATTTATGGAAAGGTTAGAAGAGCCACACGTGCTACAGTAGAAGCTTATAACGAGAAAAGTAAGAAATTTAAAATGAATGGATCTGGGCTTTTAGCACACATTTTTCAACATGAAACTGATCATCTAGAAGGAGTCCTTTTTATAGATAAAGCTAAAGATATGAGAGAAATTTTATAATAAAAGATATATAATAATAATATTATGCCAAGAACACAAAATTGTTTATGTAAAGATATAAGATTTGAACCAAATGTTGTTTATTTTAAACCGCAAGGTGTTCCTATGCGAGATTTAGAAATAGTAGAAGTTTCTATGGAAGAAGTTGAGGCTTATCGTTTACGACACGTAGACAAATTGGAACAAATAGAAGCAGGAAAAAGAATGAAAACTTCCACTAGCACTTACCAGAGAATACTTAATTCAGCATATGAAAAGCTTGGTGATGTTCTAATAAATGGAAAGGCTATTAAAATTATTAAACATTTATAATATATGAATAAAAAATTAACTATAGTTTCAAAAATGTTCGTTTTGTTTTCAATGCTAGCCTTAATTATATCTGTAACGTCAGTTTTTAATACAAAAGTATCATATGCGGATGAGAAAGTTCAAGTGAATTTCTTTTATGGTGATGGGTGTCCTCACTGTGCAAAAGTTGAACCTGTAATTGATGTTCTCAAAAATAAATTTCCACAAGTTTTATTTAATAAATATGAGATATATCACAATCAAGATAATGCATTATCACTTTATGAAGTGTATGACGAGTACAAAGTCCCCGAAGAGGATCGTGGTGGAGTACCAATAGTTTTTATAGGCAATGAATATTTTATGGGAGATAAACCAATAATAGATAACTTAGAGAATAAGATTATTGAGAATTTATCACTTATATCTAAAAAGACCGATACAGAAATATTGAAAGATCCAATTGTTCCATCGTTAGACACACAAGCAACCAATATAGATCAATCAAATATACCTGTAGAAAAATCATATTCACTTTGGGCTATTGCTGGAGCTGCAGTTGTCGATTCAATAAATCCATGTGCGATTGCTGTTCTCCTTATACTTCTTACTGCATTAATGTTGGGGGCAGAAAGTAAGAAAAAGGCTTTATATGGAGGACTGGCTTTTACTCTTTCCATTTATATTACATATTTTTTATTTGGGTTGGGTTTATTAAAAATAATTTCAATCACAAATATTGCTGGCATTATTGCAAAAATTGTTGGAGTCATAGCTTTAATTATTGGATTAGCTAATATAAAAGATTTTGTTTTTTATGGAGGAGGAGGTTTTGTAATGGAAATACCAAGAAATTGGAGACCAACCCTAAAAAAGATTTTAAATGGTGTTACTTCTCCAACAGGTGCCTTTTTTGCAGGGTTTGTAGTTACACTATTTGAATTACCTTGTACAGGCGGACCTTACTTTTTTGTGATTGGGCTACTTGCTCAAGCTAACAATATTGTAAGTATTATTCCAACACTATTATTTTACAATGTAGTATTTGTTCTTCCTCTACTGCTCATAGTATTTGCTGTTTATTTTGGGGTTTCATCTACAGAAAAAGCTGAAGCATGGAAAGAAAAAAACATAAGGGCACTTCATTTGGTTGCAGGAATAATAATGCTGGCACTGGGTGTTTGGGTTTTCTTTATTTAAGATAATTTATTTTATTGGGTGTAGCATTATTTTAAAGTTGTTTTTTATTTCCCTAATATCTCCAGTCGAACATCCTCCCAAGTTCGGAGCAAATTTAGAGCCATATAAATCAATGGTTATTTTTCCTACCTTTGTAGAAGTTCGAACCTATCAAAAATAGCTTGCATACGGCTGGACGTATGATATAATACCAGTATCATTATGAAAGAGACCCCTATGTAGATCCGTCTACATCGGGGGCTTTTTCTTTATATCTTATCTGAAAATTTATGATAGAGATTATTTAAAAATGTAATTTCTATGTTTTTATTTCTCAATAGGAATGAACATTTATTTACATCTGGAGATAAAACTTTATCTATAGAATTATTCTCTTTTAAAAATTCAACTAAACACCCAAAATCTCCATCCCCAGTGATTAAAATACATTTATCGAATGATTTAGTGTAAAAATCAGATACAGTCTTTAGAACAAGTTCAGCATCACAATTTCCTTTAATCTTTTCTCCAACTGATACTGTTTGTTTAAAAACTAAAATGTAACCACAGCTTTGTAGATATTCATAGAATTTTACTTTATCTGGTACAAGTCCGATAAACAGATAAATATTATTTGCGTTATATTTTTGACTGAGCCATCCTCTTAATCTTTTATAATTTATGTCAAAACCAAGTTCTTTAGCGGAACGATATAAGTTATTTCCATCTATATAAATATTGGTTTTCATAATTTAAATAATATCATTTATATATTACTTCTCAAAATTTCTTTCCGAACATCCTCCCAGGTTCGGAGACAAATTTTCAGCCATATTTTACAATGGTTATTTTTTGGAGGTAGGTAGAAGTTCGAACCCCGAAGGAAAGTAAACTTCCTACGGGGCAGGCCTGTGGATAAATGTATTGACATTGTACGTACAATGTATATACTAAGTGTATGACTACATTAAATATAAGAATTGAAGAAAATGTTAAAAATAAGGCAAATAAAACTTTGTCTTCCCTTGGGCTTGATATGTCTACTGCTGTTAAAATATTCTTAAATCAAGTAATTACTGAAAATGGTTTGCCTTTTACTCCAACTAATAATACAGCTGTTATAAAAGCTCGTTGGGATAAAGAAGTTGCTGATGCTCTCAAAAATGGCAAAAGATATACTTCCGCTAAAACCTTACTTAGTGATATACTTAAGTAATTATGTATCAAGTTGTATTTTCTCCTCAATATAAAAAATCTTTAAAGAAAATTTCTAAGAGTGGTAACTTTCCAATAAAAGAAATTGAAAGGGTTATTAGTTTGTTGATTTTAGGAAAAATACTTCCAGTTAAATACAGAGACCATAGTTTAAGTGGAGAACTTTCAGATTATCGGGAATGTCATATTAAAGGTGATTTGCTGCTAATTTATAGAATAGAAAAAGGGAATTTAATTTTAGTCTTAGTTGATATAGGTTCACACTCACAGTTGTTTTAATATTTCTAGTCGAACATACTCCCAGGTTCGGAGCAGTTTGACAGATACATATTATTATGCTATACTATATAAAGTAGTGTAGTCCTTTGATATTTGATTTTAATTGTGAAGGTTAGATTGGTTTTCCAAGTTTCTTTATGGAGATTTGGGAAATCAATTTAACTTAATTATTCACTTTAAAATTTAAACAAGATGAAAAAGAACAAAAAATTCTGGATTTCTGTGCTGATACTCAGTTCATTTTTATTTATTGTATTAATGATGCCATGGCTTGAAATCTTCGGATTAAATATGCCGTTCATCGAAATCAAAGACCCAGCATTTAATATTTTTGGGTTTGATGTTCCAGCTGAAAAACAGCTGGGAGTTATGATGATGTCTGGCCTATTAATGATGTTGCCTGCAAGAACAATTCATTTATCAATAATAAAACTTTGGTCATGAGAGAATTTTGGCACAGGTTTACTACAAACAGATACTGGTTTCTGGGAACTATTTTTGTTCTTTTCTTCATTATTCTTTTCTTCTGGCATTTAATTGACCCAGAAGGATATGCTTTTGAAATTAATTCATGGCTTCAAAGCATAAAAGACATCTTTTTTGCTTTATTGACCTTAGCTATAGTTGGAATGGGCTTTGGTTTAATTGTAAAAGGTGTATTTGGAAAAAAGGGAGGGCATAAATAAACTATTGCAAGGTTTCTTAAATTGCAAAGGGAAAACGAGTAAACCTAAAAGTAAAATTACTCACAAAAGCTGATTATTTAATCGGCTTTTAATTTTGCTTAATTATACTTAGTCGAACATCTTCCCAGGTTCGGAGCAATTTTTTCAACCATATTTCACAATGGTTATTTTTCGGAAGTAGGTAGAAGTTCGAACCTTTGATATAATTAAAAATATAATGAAAATATTATTTTTATTTTTAACAACAATTCACGGGCTTATTCATTTAATGGGGTTTAGTAAAGCATTTGGTTTTAGCAATATCACTCAAATTACGAAAGAAATTTCCAAACCGTTTGGTATTTTTTGGTTAGTTACCTCACTGCTATTTATTGTTACTGCTGTTTTATTTTTACTAAAAAAAGATTCGTGGTGGATTGTAGGATTTATCGCAATTATAATTTCTCAAATTTTGATTTTTAGTGTTTGGCAAGATGCAAAATTTGGAACAATTCCAAATATAATTATATTTGTTGTGATTATTTTATTTTTTGGGAGTATTAGTTTTGAAAATAGTTTTAAGAGAGATGTGAAAGAAAACTTAAAGAGCAACAACTCGATGACAACTGAAATACTTACCGAAAAAGATATTAAGCAATTACCTGAACCTGTGCAGCGCTACCTGAAGTATGTAGGTGTCATCGATAAACCCAAAGTCAAAAATGTAAAAGTTGTATTTGAAGGACAAATGAGAGAGAAGGGGAAGGACTATTTCCCATTTATCTCTGAGCAGTTTAACTTTTTTAACGAACCAACAAGGCTTTTCTTTATGAAAGGAAAAATATTTGGAGTTAATTTTTTGGGCTATCATAATTACAGTAATAGTGAAGCTACAATGGACATTAGGCTTTTTGGACTTTTCTCAATTGTAAAAAAATCTGGAGAAATTATGGACAAAGTTGAAACTGTTACTTTATTTAATGATATGTGTCTACTTGCTCCAGCAACACTAATTGACAAGAGAATACAATGGGAATCAATAAATGATACTTTAGTAAAAGCGACTTTTACTAACAAAAAAATATCTATTACAGCAGATTTGTATTTTAACAATCAAGGGCAATTAGTTAACTTTATTTCTAAGGACAGAGATATTAACCAATATCCATTTTTAACCCCAGTTTCAGAATATAGAATTATAAATGGATATAATCTAATGTCAAAAGCTGAAGCCGTTTGGGACTATACTGATGGAAAATTTACTTATGGAAAATTTAATTTAAAAGAAGTTGTGTATAACATAAAATAACAACTAGTATTTTTGGAAATACTATCTTATTAATAATAATTTTATACTTCGCCTTTATGCGATTTTGTAAACAAAGACATAATATTAACTTTATACAGACAACAACCATTTTATCTCTCTAAGAGAAACCTCAGCAAAAGGGAACACCTCCGCCTGTATTGTTCGTAATTCATCGTACCAAGCGAGCCACTAAAATCACCTTATTATGTAAGGTTATTTTTTTGTTACCTAGTATAGGTATTAAACTTTTGATATAATATTAAAATGGATAAAAATAAAAATATATTTATTAAAATTTTTACATTAATTGCTTATTTGGTTATGGTTTTTGTTAATTATCTTGCCAATTCATTACCCATAAATGGCGTTTCTACTGGTCAGGCATCGGACTCTTATTCAAATCTTTTTACTCCCGCTGGAGTGACATTTTCTATATGGGGGCTTATATATATCTTACTTTTTGCCTACACACTCTACCAATTTGGCCTTGGGCAAAAAAATAAAAATCCTGAGAGAGAAAAACTTTTCACTATTATTAATCGTTATTTTATTATCACATCTCTTGCTAATATTGTGTGGATTTTTGCTTGGCATTATGGGATCGTCTGGCTATCAGTTCTCCTAATGCTCACTCTTCTTATTTTTCTCATCAAAATTGCTGATATTGTTAATAAAGAAAAATTTTCCGCTATGGAAACGTTATGCGTTCGTGTACCTTTTAGTATTTATTTTGGATGGATTACTGTCGCAACAATTGCCAATATTACAGTTTTTTTAGTAAGCCTTAATTGGAACGGTTTTGGTGTTGCGGAAGCTGTGTGGGCTATTATTATTTTTTTAGTAGGCGCAATTATCGGAATGCTACGGATGTGGAAAGACAAAAATATTCTTTACGGTTCAGTATTAATATGGGCATATGCTGGTAT
The DNA here is from genome assembly GCA_038247045.1 of Minisyncoccia bacterium. Taxonomy (GTDB): domain Bacteria; phylum Patescibacteriota; class Minisyncoccia; order Phycocordibacterales; family UBA9973; genus UBA8515. The sequence continues at coordinate 8,074 of JBBRVK010000015.1, forward strand.
TTGGTTAAAACATACGTCATTAAATGGATATGCTGGTGAATATCAGAATATAATTACAACTATTATATTTTGTATTATTTTATTTTTGACTACGATTATTTTTATCTTGTATAAAAAATTGAAACAGAAAAGTACTAAAATTATCAACTAATAATATACTTTTAAAATAATAAATATGATATTTGATTTTATAGGATTATTTATACTTATAGCGGGATTTGTCATAGGTCTAGGAGCTGTAACTGTAATTGATTTGCATGGATTTTTAGGAAGGAAATCTGCTTATTGGACTGAGGCAACTACTAGGACTCACAAAGTCACCAAGCCACTTATTTGGATTGGAATTTTTCTTACTATCATAGGTGGAATAATATTTTTTAGAAATGAGACATTCTCTGGAATAACAATCTATTTAACGATAGCTGCTATAGTACTTATATTAAATGGTTTTTTTCTCTCTTTTTCGGTTAGTCCTTATATTATTGAGCGCGAAAGACAGGGTAGACAAGCAGAGCTTTTGCCAAAAGAATGGCAAGATAAAATAATAATAAGTTTAATATTTTCAGATCTCGGATGGTGGGGTTCTTTGTTTTTAGTGGTTTGGTATTTAATTTCAAAATAATTTATTCGAGATTTTTTAAAAATAGTTCTTGGTATTTTATAAAAGCGTATGAATTAATTGTTTAATTATCTGTCTTAATTAAGATTGTTATTTCGTTATCATATTAAATTATTTTTTTTATATAGAATAAGAAGATATTTTTTGTTATAATTAAGATGTGATAAAAATAAACAATATTTGCTCGTATGAAAATAAAAACAATAATTTCTCTTTTTAAATCTTCTTTTTCTCATTGGAAAAACCATCGTGCCACTAGGATGGGAGCGGCACTTTCGTTCTACACTATTTTTTTTATTGTTCCAATATTGATGCTTATCCTTGTTGCGGCTGGTTCATTCTTGGGAGACGATTATATTCAAACTTCCATAATCGGTGAAGTTCGTAATATTACAAATGCTCAAAACGCAAATTTTGTTAAGTCAATTTTATTAAGTTTTAGCGCCATTAAATTTGATTTATATGCAATTATTGTTAGTATTGTTGCCCTTATTGCTGGCACTTTGGGTGTTTTTTATGAGTTGAAAAATTCATTAGATGATCTTTGGGATACAAAACAAATAGTAAAAGAATCAAAAAGTTGGAAATATTTTTTTACTTCTAGGATTTTATCCCTTTCTTTAATTCCAGTATTCGGTGTTTTGTTTTTAATTTCTCTTATTTTTGAAACGCTCCTTACTTTCATTTCTGGATATTCACAAGTTTTAGCAAAAATGACATTTATATATAAAATTAGCACATTTATATTTTCTTTTTTTATACTAAGTTTTCTTTTTACATTTATTTATCGATATTTACCTAAACGTAAATTGCCATGGAAGGAACTTGTCCGTGGTGCGGTAATAACAGCGATTCTTTTTATATTTGGTAAATCTATTATTGATATATACATAACAGACTTAATAGGTCCATCTTTTTTAGGAACAGCTGAGGCTTTTGTCCTTTTCCTTTTATGGGTATATTACTCTGTCCAAATATTTTTATTCGGAGCATCTATTACATATGTATACTCTAGAAGATTCGGACATCTAAAGGATAATTAATTAGAATAGTGGAGATAAAAATAAATAGACATAAAATCCGAAACGTTTGCTCTTTTTGTATTGCAATATATTGCATACATAAAATTTTTAATGAAATATTTTTCTTAGAGTTATTTTTTGATACTAGAATAAGAATTGGCCTTTTGGTATAATATTAAGATGATCAATATAAATAATACGGTTCCTGATTTTGAGCTTGAAGCTTATCAAAACAATGATATTAAAAAGATAAAACTATCTGATTGTAAGGGTAAATGGATTATCTTGATTTTTTATCCAGCGGATTTTACGTTTGTCTGTCCGACAGAACTAGAAGATGCTCAAAAGCATTATGAAGAAATAAAAAATCTTGGAGGAGAAATTATGAGTATTAGTACTGATACCGCTTTTGTTCATAAAGCTTGGCACGATAGTTCTCCTGCCATAGGAACAATAACGTATCCGATGCTTGCTGACCCTACTGGCAATGTTGCAAAAATGTTTGGTACTTACATAGACGACGAAGGTTTATCTCTTCGTGGTACTTTTATAATTGACCCAGATGGAATATTGAAAACAATTGAAATTCATGACAATAGTATTGGTAGAAGTGCAAAAGAAATGGTTAGGAAATTACAAGCTGCTAAATTTGTCAAAGAACATGATGGGAATGTTTGCCCAGCAAGTTGGGAACCTGGAAATGATACATTAGAGCCTAGAATCGAACTAATTGGAAAAATATAATTCTATTTAATAATACTCTTCAGAATATAATTTCGTATTTTGAGACAAAAATTTTCTGATAATTATATGTTTTTATGGTATAATAATTAAGTTAGTTTTCCATTATTTATATGTCAATTTATTTTGAATGGGATAAAAATATGTCGGTAGATGAAAGTCACATCGACAGCCAACATAAAAAACTATTGTCGCAGTTAAATAAAATTATTTATGTGATGTCTTTTGGAGCAACTTCTAAAGAGGTGAGAGAAGCGATAGTCTTTTTTGATGAGTATGTTAAAGAGCATTTTGCTTATGAAGAAAATTACATGACAGAGAATAAATATCCCAAATTACACGAACACAAAAAAAGACATAAGAATTTCATTTCAAACTATCTTTCTTTTAAAACGAAGCTAAAGAGCGGTGCTGACCCAAGAGAATTAGTTATGGAGATAGAGACATATCTCGGTCAATGGTGGATAAAACATATTGGTAAAGAAGACCAAGAATATCATAACTTTGTTGAAAAAAATATCAAGTAGTTTTATCGTAATTAATAGTGTTTTTTTAATAAGGTCCCTACTTTCTACCAATGGAATAGTCTCAACAAACCCTTTTTTAAATAAGGGTATTTTTTGTTTTTTCTTTTGTCCTAACAGGAAAGTATTATTGACAAAATTATATATACATGCTATTGTTTTATAAATTATGATTTTTAAATATGTCTAATCTATAAATAATTAATCTATGAAAAGTGGAAAATTGCCAATGACTCAAATGATGACCCTTGAAAGCAATGAGTCACAATGGAGGATGTTAATACGGAATTTAATTAATGAGCTTAAAACATCCGCATTAGTTGAAAGAGAACCAGGTTGTAAGGTTAGAGTTAATCTGGTAATTACTAAAATCATACCACCAGAACAGGTTAGAACGATGAATGTTTGTATCTCCGAAACGACACTTGGATTAAATATTGCTGTTGGTTTATCTAAATCTAAGGAATTTTTATCTGATTATTTAGATAAAACGACTTGGTTATTTATCGGTTATATTGAAAGTAGCGAAAAGGTTCCTATATTAATTACATATTATCAATCAATTAATATAACCATTTATACTCAAAAAACTGGAGTGGAAGATATTAAAAAATTCTTTCCATCATTAAATTAAATTAACTCGCCTAGCAAAAAAATGCCAGGTGAGTTTTTCTTTATAAGTAAAACTATTTCTACTCCAGAAGCTGCTGCCAAAATGGATGCAAAAGAAAATTTATAATTAATTTTTATCAGTATCTATTTAGCTAAATTAAAAAATCACTCATAATGAGTGATTTTTTAATTTTAAGTAAATTATTTCTTAGCTAATTTACCTGCTATTAGCAATACGTATACAGCTGAGATACCAACTAGGGTATAAACAACTCTAGATAGTGCTGACATTTTTCCCAAAATTGCAGCAACTAAATCAAAGTTTAGTAATCCCACTAGACCCCAATTTAGGCCTCCAACTATAACTAATACTAATGCTAACCATTCGATTCCATTTAATTTATTCATATATTTTAAATTTATTAATTAATAATATTTACTCTGGCAAAAGAACTGTGTCTATTACATGTATAACTCCATTTGAAGTTAAAATGTCTGTTTTTATTACATTTGCGTTGTTAATCTTAACACCGTTTGAGGTATCAATTTTAACCTTACCCCCTTGTATTGTTGTAGCTTCAGAAAGAGTAACTACATCAGATGCCATAAACTTACCAGACAAAACGTGGTATGTAAGAACTGAAGTTAGTTTAGCTTTATCTTTAAGAAGAGCTTCAACTGTGCCTTCTGGTAATTTTGCAAAAGCTTCATCTGTAGGTGCAAGGACAGTAAAAGGTCCTTCGTTTGATAATGTTTCAACCAAACCTGCTACTCCAACAGCAGCAACTAATGTTTTAAATATTCCAGCTCCTATGGCTGTTTGAACTATATTTTTTGTATTATTTTCCATAATTTTTTAAAAATTAATTTAATAATGTTTTGATAATTTCGACCTTAAGTATTTTTATTATATGTGCTAATATAGAAACATGCAAAACGTGCATTTCACCCCAAGTCAAATTGCTAAGATGTTAAATGTAAATGAATCAACCATTAAAAGATGGGTTGATAAAGGCTTGCTTAAGGCCTCTGTAACTTCGGGTGGGCATCGACGTATATATCAAGAAGATCTTTTGATATTCAGGAAAGAAAATAACTATAACAAAAAACACTCATATACTCTTCGCAAATATCCTCTGGCTAAAGATGTAAAAGAGCCTTGGAGAGAATATTATAATCTTCTTCTGGCTAACTATCATAAAGAAGCTAAAGCAATTATTATTAATGAATTTCTTGGAAATACAACTATTACTGAAATAGTTCAAAAAATTATATTTCCTACACTTAATCATGTTGGCAATGAATGGTTTACGGGTAACATTGAAATTCACGACGAACACAGGATTTCTTTTTATGTTCGAGAACATTTAATTTCTTTAAATCAATTTATTCCTGAACCTAAAAATGGGGGAAAAGTAGTTATCGCATGTATTTCAGGAGACTGGCATGAAATTCCTCTTCAGGTATCAGCGCTTATTTTAAAATCTTATGGATATGAACCTATCGTTCTTGGAGTAAATACCCCCGAGAAAGAGATTCTTGCTGCAAGTAAAAAATGGCAAGCTGAAATTGTAATAGTAATTAAAATTTATAAGGAAAATAAAAAAAGCGAATATATTGGTAAATTAGAGGAATATATGAAAAA
>JBBRVK010000016.1:0-12784 GCA_038247045.1 Minisyncoccia bacterium
TCCATCACCAGACGAAACAATATGATTATAAGTGTACTGTGTACTTGTAACTTTTGTCATAACTCCCCCATCTAAAATATTAGCTCCACTAATAGAAATTTTCATTTGAGGTGAATCTGCAATTGGTTTATCAAAATTGGCGGTGAATAAAAGTGAATCCCCAGCTTTAACAATTTTATCTATATCAGAATATGTGATAGTGGCGGTGGGATTAATAATAGAATCAAGAGCATTATAAGCATTAACTCTTTTGCCAGAAAGAGTTTTTCCCGAGAGAGAAAAAAGTGGATTCCCTGAATTTAAAATAATATTTTTAACTTCAATCGCTGTTAAGTTTGGTTTAGTTCCCCAAATTAAAGCAGCTAACCCAGAAACATAAGGAGTTGCCATGGAGGTGCCACTACTATAAGTATATTTTTCAACTAAAAATGAATCAAAAATTGTACTATATATATTTACCCCAGGAGCCCCAACGTCAACCTTTGTTGCTCCATAATTAGAAAAGGTCGCAAGGTTATCACTCTGATCCGTCGCAGCTACAGCAATAATATTATCTAAATCATAATTCGCAGGACTATAAATACGAACATCATTATCAAGAGTATCATTGCCAGCAGCGGCAATAAAAATTCCACCTGACTGACGAAAGAGACTAATAGCATCTAACTCTGCTTGAGAAAATGAATTTCCACCAAAAGAAGCATTAATAATTTTAGCTCCATTTTGAATAGCAAAATTTATTGCATTTACCTCACTTGATACAGTGTAATTAAACCTAAGAGCCATTATTTTTGCATTCGGAGCCACACCAACAACTCCCTTATTGTTATTTTTAGCGGCAGCAATCACTCCTGCAATATGAGTACCGTGAGTTATAGAATAAGTACCCCCGGGTAATGGGTCATTATCATTGTCTAAAAAATCATAACCATGCACACAACCACCTATAATTAATACTCCATTTATATCCTTACAATTTGTCCCATCCCACATAGAAGAAGCTAAATCTGGATGATTATATTCGACCCCCGTATCAATAATAGCAACGATAACTGGAGATTTAGTACCTTCACTTAGTGCCCAAGCTTCTGGTAGATTCATATCGGCATTTACTAAACCAGAGACATTATTAACATTCTGACCTGTATTATCTAAACCCCAAAGTAACCCCTTATAAGTATCATTAGTATTTATAGTACTTGGATAGAGCTTATAGTTTGGTTCAACATATTCAATATTTGGATCAGCTTTTAATTCATTAATTTTTTCTTCAACAGTTTTATTGTCATTAATTTTTAAAACTGAAATATTAGATTCTTTTATGTTTTCTTTTACTTCTAAGCCATTCTCAATGTTAGAATTTTCTATAACTGCCATCGATCTAGAACTCTGTAAATTTATTTTATTTACTTTATATTTTACAATAATCTCACCTTCTATATAATTTTTATCAAATTTTCCAGATGTAAAAATAAAGTCATCCGCAGAAAAAGTCCTATTAGGTAAAATTAATAGATTTATTAAAGAAATAAATAAAATTATAAAAACAGAATTAGTATTCTTAAAGTTTTTCATACATAACCAAAACTGTTATATTAATTTTTATTTAACAGTAATTAATAAATTTTAATTTTATATAAAAAAGTAAAATCCTTATAATTTTATAATACAACAGTTAGTGGAAAATTAGCAAATTAAAAAGAATGAGAAATTTTCTGTTGCAAATAAAAATTTACTCAGTAGTAAACTACTATATCAATATTTTTTATATAATTCCTTGATAACAATTATATCAATATTACCAGCCATCCTCACACCCAAGACACCCAAGATACCCAAGACACCCATAGTACTACTACCAATAATTATATATTGATTGTCTGGTAATTTTAGTTCTTTAATTTTTTCAATAATGTTCCTAATAAAATTATACCATATCTAAAATAGTATTTTATTTTTAAAATAGGAATAATCATATAATATATAACTTAAAATATTATATATAAAAAGGAGTAGGTTCCCCTACCCCTTTTTAATAATATTACCTAAGGAAACTATCCTCTTTTAAGATAAACCTTAACAAAAGCACTTTTTAATAAAGCTGCTTTTGCAGATAATTCTAATGATTTATTGTTCTGTGCTAATACCAACAACTCATCTAGTTTACTTCTTATTGCTTGAATTTCGTAATCATTTACTACTTCCTCAACTGCCTTCAATTTATCACTTACCTCTCCATAAACTGCAACTGTACCCGTCGAATCTTCAGCGTCAGCTGTTGCTATTATTTTTTCCATAGCATCATGAAAATCGACAAGTGATATAGCCAACATTGAGAAACCATCTCTTTTTAATATATCCTGGAAAATAGGTCTTACTTGTTCTAAATCAAGATGAGCAGATTTTAAATCTCCTGTATTTACTTTATCTTTCAGTTTAATAATTAAATTTGAAACTTTTATTAAATCATTATTAAACTCTTTGTCTCGAGATATAGCATATGGGTGATATTTTGTATATTTAGATTTAAATATATTATATTCAATGACTAGCTTATTATAATTATCAATTGCCTCTACCCTCTTATCTTGTCCTGTGTAAAATAGAGTCTGCTTATAATATTGATTCATTTGATTATAATCTTCTATAAATAATTTCTTTGTGAAGAAATTACTAAAATAACTTCCTACAATTAAAATTGCAAAAAACAAAATAGTAAGTGATATAGGTATTATTTTTGAAGTAGGAATATTTTTTTCTTTAATTGTATTAATATTAAATATTTTATACAGAGCACAGAAACCAGAGATAGCAGTGGCTAACATTATCAAAGAAAGAATATAAAGTATTATTTGCAAAACTCCATATAACCAATAGAAAGCCAGTATAAAGAATACTGATGCTAATATCATCCTTATTAATCTATCTACAACACTTTCATTTTTTTGTATTTTCATAAATTAAATTTAATTAGTAATATTTTTAGTAGGTAAAAGAACAATGCTATTAGTATTAGAAATAATACCTCCTTGTAGGTCATATATGTTTTTTATTCCACCTCCCTTCATAATAGAAAATGCCTGTCCTGATCTATTCCCTGAACGACAATAAATAAAGTATGTTTTTGATTTATCCAGTTTGTCGATTTCTCCTTTAAAAGTTGAATTATCAAAATCAATATTAATAGCATTATCTATATGACCAGCATTAAATTCAGCAGGAGTTCTAACGTCTACAATTTGAGCATTTGCTGTTTTATTATATAAAATTAAGAATTCTCCTCCGTTTAATTTTGTTTTAACATTAGATGGTAGGAAAATTATTAATAATATAACAAGTACCATAATCCCCAATATAGATATATATAACTTTGTATTTTTAGTATTTTTCTTAGACATAATTTTATTTAGCTAATAATTTTTCAAAGACGTTTGGCTGAAAACCTACTACAATTTCCCCATCAATATCTATAACAGGAACTCCCATTTGACCACTCTTTTCAGCCATTTCGTTTCCTGCAGCACGATCAATAGAGACGTTCTTATCTATAAATGAAACATTGTTTTCTTTAAAAAATTCCTTTGCGTAAACACAATATGGACATGTTGTTGTTGAGTAAACGATAACTTTTTTATTTTTTGGATTCATATAATTTGATTCTGCGAAATTACCAAGTTTCGAATTTGCTAATTCGCACGTGCGCAACGTCCTTATGACGCGACGCTTATTATTAATTTATTTATACCGACATATAAACTTTTTTAAATCTACCACCATCTTATTTTTTGATAATGAATAACAAATCTTCTTACCTTCCCTGCTCGGATCAAGCAACCCCTCTTTTGCTAGAGATTGTAGATGATGTGATGTGATTGCCACACTCATACCTAATTCTTTTGCAATATCCGAAACACAAACCTTTTTATCACTAAAAATAAGACAAAGGATTCTTAATCTACTTGAATCTCCTGCTACTCTTAGTTTTTTTGCTAATAATTCTATATTCTGTTTTTTTGTTATATTATTCATATTTTATATTATCTTCTAGATTGAATATCTTTAAAAATACTCTGAGCTGCTATTGACCCTTCGGAACAAGCAGTAATAATTTGTCTAAAAGAATCTGAATTAGTTGTAATGTCTCCTGCAGCCCAGATGCCAGGAATACTGGTCATTTGATTTTGTTTAGTCAAAATATAACCTTCCTTATCAACGTCTAACGAGAGTTGTTTTATTAAGGTCGAATCGGGATTAGACCCTATTTCTACAAAAATACCATCTAAACTTATTTCATTTTTATTATTAAACTCCTTATCAAGTTTTAAGCCTGTAACTTGTTTTTCTCCAATTATCCCAATAATATTGGTATTATAAATGATTTCAATTTTATTATTATTTTTAACTTGATCAACCCAAATTACATCACCACGAAGATTATTTCCCCTATATATCTGGTAAACTTTTTTTGCAACTTGAGCAAGATACAAAGAAGCTGTATTCGCACTATCACTACCCCCAACTACTGCGACAATTTTATCAGAATAAAAATCCGCATCACAAGTAGCACAATATGATACCCCTCTACCAACAAAAGATTCTTCGTTGGGTAAGCCAAGATGACGATGATTTGTTCCTGTGGCCAATAGTATAGTTTTAGTTTTAATAACTTCACCATTAGATAGAGTAAGTTTAAACGAATCATCAATTGATTCAATTAAATTAACCCTCGTAAATTTTTTTTGAGGAACATTTAAAGAAATGATTTGGTCTGTCATTTTTTTAGTTAAATCTATTCCAGATATTTCAATTTCTGATGGAAAATTACAAATCTTATGTGAGGAAGTCATTAGTCCACCAGGTAAATCCCCAATAAGTAATAAATTTAATTTATAACGAGCAGCATATAGTGCAGCAGAAAGACCTGCAGGACCATTACCTATAATACATAAATCATATTGATAATTAATTTCATCTTCATTATTTTTTATTTTTATACTTTCCCCTCCGATTGATTCAATAATATTAATAAACTTTTCTTCTTCTATTTCACCAGAAAGACGACCTTCTAATAACTCTCCATCCTTGAAGAATAAAACTGTTGGAGAACCACTAACCCCAAAAGATAAAGCTAATTCGCGATTGTTTTGACGAAAAATCTTTACAAATAAAACCGAAGGAAATAGTTCCGCCATTTTATTATATATAGGTGCTAATTTTTCACACGGAGGGCAATCCTCAGAATAAAAATCTAAAACTAATATAGAGTAAGTTTTCTTTAGTATATTAAACTCCTCAGATGATTCAATGTTTTTTATTTTCATAAATTTGTTAATATATCGTTCAAACCTATATTTGAATGATATATTAACAATAAAAATAAGTCAAGGCATAATTTGACCTTAAAAAATAAATTGATACTATCTCATACCCCTCAAACCTTGACCTCTCATTCCTCCCCCGTTCTGCTGTTGATATAATCCTCTCATTGGACCTCTTTCCATAAGATTATTGAACCCTAAATAATCAATAAACCATCCAGCGACAATAATAGCGAGGACAAATCCGATAAGAATAAAGATAAAATTCTTTTTATAAGAAAAATCAAACTTCTTTAATATCCAAATACCAAAACCAATTCCAGCAATTGCTATAATTGGAGCCCACAAAGGAAAATTAGAGATAAGTTGTTCATAGCGAATATCTCCCATGGGTCCATGTGCTCTAAGAGAAAATATTATTAAATTCATTAAAAAAACTAAAGTGGTTACTAAAAAGATAAGTCCAATAGTCGTTGCAACAGAACCCAACAAGAAATACCCTCGTGATTTAATCCTTGCTTTTCCATTCTTAATTTCACTCATTACATTTTCAGATATATTTATTTCTTGGTTTGACATATATTTTTTAATAAATTCTTAGCTCTGTTAATTCTTGTCCCGACCGTTCCTATTGGTAATCTTAAAATATCGCTTATTTCTTCGTATGACTTTTCTTCAAGAAAGAATAATGTTAACGGTTCTGCATAAATAAGAGGAATTTCTGAAATACAATTATTTACCTTGGTCTTAATTTCTTCTTTGTTAAAATTTAGCTCTATATCTTCATCACTTGCTATATCCATATCAATAGGTAGTGGAATTTCTCTTCTATGTTTAATAATCTTGTTAATTGCTTCATTGTGAACAATACGATATATCCATGTAGAAAACTTCATTTTGGTATTAAAATTATTTAAATTAATGAAGGCCTTTATAAAAGCATTTTGAACAATATCGGCGGATTTATGATCGTCGTGAATTAAAGAATTTGAATATCTCATTAGTTTATTTTGATATCTCAAAACAATTAGAACATATGATTCCTTGTCTTTACTCCTGACATATTCTACTATTTGTTCATCTGTAAATGTTTTTAGATCTTCCATAGATTATAATTTTAGCACAATTATTTATTTTTAAGGAAATAAAAGGTATCTACCGAAGGATTTCCCCTACAGTAAACACCTTTTATTATCTTAGACTATCTCATCATCCCTCTGTGCCCCATCCCTTGGCCTCTTTCAAAACCTGGAACATCCTTTGCTCCACTTCCATTCCTTAAACCAAGCCCTAATTCTTTTCTAATAGCATCTGCTTCTGCAGTTTTACCTTGTTCTGCTAGATTGTGAGCTTGAGCAAATTTAGCAAAATTGTCTTTAGTCACAATAGTAGTTGCACGACCTCTACCTTGCATAAGATTTTTCCAAGCTGTGTAATCGTTAGAAGTAAAAGCTTTTTCCATGGCATCATGTCTCTCTACTGTATAATTTGGTCCTTTAACACTAGGGTTACCTTGATAAGCAGAAACTGAACTGACTGCGACTAAACCAAGTACTCCAATTATAGCTAAAGTAGAAACGGCAATTATATTCTTTTTAATTTTCATATATTTTAAATTTTAAATAATTAATAACTTCGACCCCTCTATCCTTTATACAAGTCATCTTTCTTTTTTCTTTCATTTTTCTCAGTAAAAAATACCATTAAATAATGGTATTTTTTACTGAGAAAACTTTCTTTAACTAAAGAAACTAGCAATAATTAATACTACTCCAGCCCCAAGTAAACATCCAGCCATTTTACCTACAGCTGAGCCTAAAATAGTTCTTTTATCTGGAATAAGATATTCCGCCCAATATCCTTCAAATATACCTGCTATTCCATCAGTAATAGAATTACCTACAACTCCTCCTATCACTGCACCTGCTACCCCTGCAACTTTTCCTCCAAACACTGACATTATAGCGAGGATACCATTATCAATAAGTCCAAAAATAATATCTGGTTTTATTGTAGAAATTTTTACATTAAATAATCTTAGTGAAGCAAGACATAGTAAAGAAAGAGCAACGAGAACATAACCTATAAATTTTAGATTGTAAACAAAAAAAGCACTTACAAAAAAAATTATTACGCAAAGCGAAATGATATTTAAAACTGCTGCCCATAATTTTTTATTTTCCATATTATAATTATATCAAATATTTAATAAATATCATTCATTATTTTTTCAAAATCAATAGATGCTTTTTTAATATATTTTTCAAGAATTTCTGCTAGTTTTTCTTTAATTTTTTCAAATTTTTCTGGATTATTTTTTTAAAAGTAAATTTATAAAATCCAATTAAATAGATATCCAGTAAAGATAATTCCAACTCCAACAATACTCGCAAAGATTACGATAAGTTTAATTTTCATAACTTTCTTTAAAATCATAAACTCGGGAAATGAAAGAGCTGTGACTGCCATCATGAAAGATAGTGTGGTGCCCATAGCAACTCCTTTCTCAGTCAAAGCACTTACTAATGGTATTACTCCTGCGGCATTTGAATAAAGTGGTATTCCCATGAGAACTGCAAATGGTACAGCATACCATTTATCAGCCCCTGCATATTGTGCGAGGAAGTCTGCTGGTACATAGCCATGTATAAATGCTCCTACTCCAACACCTATCACAATATATAACCAGACTTTTCCAACGATTTCTTTTACATAATCACGAGCATAAGAGAATCTTTCAGACCATTTCATACCTGGGAATATTGTACCGGCTGATATTGAATTTTCATACACAAAAGACTCTACAAGATTTTCAACTTTCATTTTGCCTATTAATATTCCAGACAATATCGCAATAATAAGACCACTTACTATGTATATAAGTGCAATCTTCCATCCAAATAATCCAAGAAGTAAAACAAGAACAACTTCATTAATCATTGGTGAAGCAATCAGAAAAGAAAATGTTGTTCCAAGAGGAACGCCCGCTTGAACAAACCCTAAAAATAGAGGTACCGCTGAACAAGAACAGAATGGTGTAATAATTCCAAGCAAGGAAGCCAAGATATTTCCAGCATATTTATTTTTTCTTGAAAGGATAGCTCTTATTCTCTCTGGTGGTAAGAATGAGCGAATAAGAGAAACAGCAAATATAATAACAGAGAGTAGAATTAAAATTTTTATTGTGTCATAGATAAAGAAATCAACAGCACTTGCTAACAGTGTCTTTGGTACAATATTTAAGATATTATAAGTTAGCCAATCCGCCAACAATTGAACTGGATAAAAAATACTCATTGTATATTCTTAGATATTATTTCCCTTAATCTTTCTTTGTTTGGAAGTTGACCTACAAGAACAGGATTATCGTCTACGGTAAGCACAGGGCTACTCATTAACCCCATCTTAACGATTTTATTAACATCTGTGCTATACAATACAGTATAGTTTAGACCAAGCTCTTTTACTACATCTTCAGTTAACTCAAAAAGCATTTTGCACTTCTTACATCCTGATCAAATTACTTCTATTTTCATATTATTATCTTTGTTAAAAATGATTGATAATCTTTTAAAACTTTTTCATCTCTTCTATAAATTATAGAAGTCCCCTCCCTTCTAATTTTTAGCAATTTAAGATCTTTAAGAACTTTCAAGTGATGAGAACTTAGATTTTGAGGTAATTTAAGTTTTGGATGTATTTCACAAGCACATTTTTCTCCGTCTTTTAATAAAATCAAAATAGCCAATCTGTTTGGTTCAGAAATGGCGGTAAGATATTTTTTTATGTTTAATTCTTTATTCATATATCAATCTATATTGATATAGTATACCACTAAGGAAAATAATCCAAGTTTTTATAATTAATTTATATAATATAAATCAAATAATATTAAGGGTAAGAAAAATAAGCCTTGCATTACAAGACTTAAAAATTAGGGTGCCTACTGGGACTAGATCCTTACGGGTAGAGTTCTCCTTTTCGAAAAATTATGATAAATCATAATTTTTAACGAAAAGATCTTCAAGTCCCAGACGTTCTTTACTGGGAATTGTCACGAGTTACTAAGTCTATTTTTAATACAGTGGGGTGCCTACTGGGACCATGAGTACATGTTTTGCCGACTACTTCGGCAGGTACTTTTCGCTCTGGTTAACACCAGAGAACGAAAAGTCTTTCAAATCCCAGACGCAAGCAAAGCAGTTTGCTTGCTTAGGCACCCAAAAATAAAAACAACCCCTTTCGGGGTTTTTTATTTTTGGGTGCCTACTGGGATTTGAACCCAGACCGAGAGTTCCACAAACTCTAGTGCTAACCATTACACTATAAGCACCATAATACTAACTATCACTATTAAACAATAGCAACTAACCATTTATACCAGAAAATGCCTAAAAAATCCAGGTATCTAAATATTATTTACAAATAGTTCCTGAAATAGGATTTTGAAGTGTAGTTATATTTCCTACGCTATCAGCACAATAAAAAGAATTAGAATTTAAGGCAGGTAGTGATGAATTAATATTTGTTGAAAGTGGGGCTGAAAGCGCCCATGCACCTGACGTTGAATAACAAGACCCTGTTCCATTTGAAGCCAAGAGTAGAGATTTCATCGTTGAGGAAATAGAACTTACTGCATTATCCGCATTTTTTGTGTGACCAAGTGGAGAAAACAGTGATCCAGGATTTGGATTTGTACAACTACCTGCAGGATTAGAACGAAGTCCAAAAACTCCAATTACATTTCGTAATGATGTTGCCTGTGGTTTAAAAACAGAAATTATATTTTTAATTTTTGAGTCTTGAATACTTTTTATGAAACCCTCAATATTTGTTTGAGCACTTATTTTATCAATATTATTAGGAACATCTAAATCATAGTACGTTGTCTGCCACTCAAGTTTAACTTCACCCCCTGCAATACCACTATCATTTAGTGATAAGACTCTTGAAAGTGGAGCGTCTATTACAAATTTTATCTGATAAATATTATTGTCATTTTTACCTACCCAAACATCAAAAGAACTAATCACAGAAGATCCTAATATTTCATTTAAATCATTCTTCTGGTCAGAAGGAATATTTACTACAAATAAATCAGATAAAGAAGTTAAAAACTTTTTAGTCTGAGCTCTATCGGCTATCATTTCATAATGATAAGTATCTACTCCATGAATTGATTCCTCCCCTTGGTCTGTATATTGTAAACCAGTAATAAATTCTTTAAAAATTGCAGCTGCTTCATTTTTTACATAAAAAGAAACGCCTTTTGAAACCATATCATAAGCATCTATTTTCTTAATAAAATCCTGAACTGATGGTGAAAATTCTGGAACAATTAACCCAATTTGTTCCGGGGTAAAAGAAACGGTTGTGGGCCGTGGTGCGTCCTTATTTAAAATCTCACTTAAATTTGGAACAAAAAAAGATAAGGAAGATCCATCATATTTTAATTCACTTGTTATATCGTTTTTCAAAATAGAACTCTTTAAATTTAAGAGGTAATCAAAATTTAAATTATCACTACCATGGCTTGTTGACCCTTTAGCGTTAATAGATATAGAATCTGTTTCTTTGGATGTTGAAACTCTACCACTAGAAAGACCAGAAGTTATGTTGGCCATAGAGGGTGATGATATATTTATATTTGTCTCTACTTTATATGACTTCAATTTTGAAATAGCATTCGGAGCATTTAAAATAATAGTTTTAGGATCCTTCTTTACAAAAGAAAAACTAAAATTAGAACCTGGTATTTTTAAATAACCTTCAACAAAAGTAAAAATCAATAGCCCAAGAAGACAAATTATAGAAATAATAATACCCCATTTTTTTAAAGGATGAATCTTTTTTGTGACAACCTCTTCTTCTTTTTTATCAGCAGATAATAAATCTTGAGAATAAGAAGCAATCATTGCACTTTTTGGCACAACGTCAGACATTACATTATGAAGCGGTGAGTTATTATTTGTTAATTTTAGTGTTGGAGTTGAGATTGTAACAATATTAGCAGGAAGTTCTTGTGAAATAATTTTATTTATTACTGGAATAAATGGAAATTCAGCAGGTTTTTCAACTTGAAAGGTTTCTTCTTTTTTAATTTCTAATTTTGGTAATTCTATTTTTATCTCTTCAGTTTTAATAGACTCAACCCTTGGTATTATTGGTGGAAATTTCACTTCTTCCTTCTTCGCAAGCTCAGAAGGCTCAGTTTCTGCATAAGGATAAAGATTAACTTCTTCAGTTTTAGGTAGCAGGCTTTCAGTTTCTTGCTTTACTTCTGGTATTACAACATCAACATGAGTAACAACAGGAATTTCTTTTCCACTTCCTACTTCTAAATTATATGTTTCTATCTCAGTATGGACAGGAACAACAAAATCTTCTATTCTTACAGCTTCTTTATTTAAAATATTTGAAACCGATATCTCCCCCTCTTTAATTTCTAATTTAGCTGGCTCAATATTTGAAACTGGAACATCCTGAGAATACAACGAGGTTATATATTCTTCTTTTTTTAGTTCTTTCATTTCTGAAATAATATCTTGTGGTTTATCTATTTCTGAAATAGGTTCAGGTTTTTTTGTTGGTAATTCTTCTGCTAAAGAAGACAGAGAGGTTAACTCTTCTGCTTTAGGAATTTCCAAAATAACAGGTGTTTCTTCTTTCTTTACTAAATCCTCCACACGAAGAGATGTAGATGTTAACTCTTCTACCTTAGGAATTTCGACAACAACGGGTGTTTCTTCTTTCTTAGGCTCTAAATTAATAGTCTCTGTTTCTGTTGTGGAAGAAATTTCTGGTCCTTTAATTTTAGGCAAAACACTTGTTGGAATCCAAAGCTTAACTGGCTCTTGTTTTTTTGTTTCGTCCTCTAGATGGGTGTTTTCTATTTTTTGAACAACTGGAATCTCTATTCCTTCTGGAATTTCACGATAAGGATCAATTTTAGTTTTATCTTCTGTCTCCTTAGAGAATGAACTATTAACAATAGGCTCCTCTTTAGCAACTTGAGCAACTTGAGGAACTTGAGGAACTTGAGGAACTTCTAGAACAAAAGATTTACTTTCAACCATGATGGATTGAACTGTTGTAAATCCTTCTTCAATATCTTCTATATGCCAGCCAGTCTGAGATAAACGTGAAACGATTAAATCCCTTGAAACGTTCTTACTAATTTGTAATTTTATATACTCAATTAAATCTGAGGTTGTCATACTCCCTTTATTATACCCTGTAAGAAAATTTAAGTAAATTATAAATCGAGATTTTACTTAAATTTTAGAATTCGTAAACAAAAATTCTACTCGCGGTTTGGTGCTTACTTCTTTCTGTATTAATTTCTGATATTGGACGTTTGTTTGTAAAACGAAAAGATAAAGAAACTAAAAATGTCCCCTTTTTAAGGTCTTTCTCTAATTTAGGCAATAAATCATCCATTATATTTGGATAAAGATGAAGAAAAA
>JBBRVK010000017.1:0-12658 GCA_038247045.1 Minisyncoccia bacterium
ACTTCCTCACATATTGTAGATTTACCTCGACCCAGACTTCTACCTATTTTTTCTAATGTATCACTAACTGAAAGCATTTTCTCAATACAAAATCTTTCTTCATCCGAAAGATGTTTTTTCTTATTTTTTGCCATAAATACATGATATCGGAAGTTCGTATTTAAAGGTATGGGGAAGAATAAAGTATATTTTTATTTTATATGAAAAAGTTACTAATTGGATTGTTTGTTTTTAGTTTCCTAGTAATAGGCACTCGGGTTTATGCATTGGATCAATTTGTAACAGTTACTTCTCCAAATGATACCAATATTGCCCTTGATCAAGGACAAAAAATTGAAATCCGATGGGATTCAAATGTTGCGATTAATGCTATGGTTGATGTTTATATTTCAGATGGTACACATAAAGGTCCTGTTGTTAGAGGAAGTAACTCAGGAAATTTAATATATAATCCAGGTATTTTACCTGCAGGTTCAAATTACAAAGCCTATGTTTCTATTGTTTCTGAAACTCCTATTGGTGGTTATTCAGATGTTCCTTTTATAATTAGATCAGCTCCAGTTGAAAATGTTATCTCTGATTTTGTTCCTTCAATTACTGTTACTTCTCCAAATGATAGTC
This sequence comes from Minisyncoccia bacterium, assembly GCA_038247045.1. Taxonomy (GTDB): domain Bacteria; phylum Patescibacteriota; class Minisyncoccia; order Phycocordibacterales; family UBA9973; genus UBA8515. The sequence continues at coordinate 622 of JBBRVK010000017.1, forward strand.
ATATAGCACTAGATTCTGGTCAAAAGATTGAGGTCAGATGGGATTCAAATGTTGCAGTTAATACTATGGTTGATGTTTATATTTCAAATGGAGTTAATAAAGGCCCTGTAATAAGAGGAAATAATACTGGAAATTTAATATATAATCCAGGTATTTTACCTGCAGGTTCAAATTACAAAGCCTATGTTTCTTTGGTTTCAGAAACTCAAGTACTAGGTGTATCAGAAGTACCATTTACAATTAGATCATCTCAAAATCAGACGGGTTGTTCAAATGGAGAAATATATAGTTCAACTACAGGACAATATTGTCCTAATTCAACAAATAAATCAGAAATAAAAGTTCTTTTCCCAAACGGAGGAGAAACATATGTTTCAGATCAGCAAATTGCAGTGAAATGGATAAATACTAATGTGTCTGATTTAAAAGTAAAAATTAATATTTATGGTGATATCGGGAATAATTATGGTATAGTTTCTAGTCTCTCTGTTGCAAATAATGGTAGTGCCACAATTAATCTTCCTTCGTCAGTTCAATTTAGTAATTATATTGTTAAAGTTGAGAGTAGTAGTGTTTCTGGAAGCTCTGGATCATTTAAAATTAATTCTGCAAATGACAATAGTTGTTCAAATGGACAAAGATATAGCTCAAAAACAGGACAGCTTTGTAAGAATAAAAACATCATATGTCCATTAAATATGATTAATCCGTTATCATGTCCTTCCAGTAAAACTGAATCATATTTAGATTCAAACGGTTGTTCTGTCACAAGATGCTCAACTCCAACCTCAGATTTAGGATGTAATGGCAATCATAAATTTAGCATGACAACAGGACAGATGTGCAGTAACTATCAACCAAACAATACACAAATAAATAGAACTCTCAGACGTGGAATGTTCGGTGAGGATGTTAAAATACTTCAGAGATTTCTTGAATTAAATGCTGATGGAATATATGGTCGTGGAACAGCTTATGCTGTAAGTGGATGGCAGGCTGAAAACGGACTTGCTTCTGATGGCACAGTCGGTTATTATACAAGAATTAAAATGGGACTTTAGAGTATTATAAAGTTTGTAAATTAGTTATACATAAATGCCCCCGCCTTCGGCGGGGGCATTTTATTTATTGTTTTTTAATAATACTCTTTAAATTGTATTATTTTAACTGAAGAGAAATAAGAAGTGTATCTAACTCTTTTCCTTTAATTTCTCTAAATTCACCTTGATTTAATTTACCCAATTCTACGTTCATAACCCTTATTCTCATTAAATCTATTACCTTATGATGAAGTGCCTCTGCCATACGTCTAATTTGGCGTTTTTTGCCCTCTGTAAGCACTATATGGAAGGTATCCTTGTTCTTTCTCATTACCTCGCATTTTTTACTTATAAATCCGTCAAAATGGACACCATTACCCATCATAGAAACAAAGGTATCAGAAAAGGCTGGATCTACTTTTACCATATATTCTTTTTCGTGAACATATTTAGGGGATAGCATTCTGTCTGTTACACGACCATCGTTGGTCATGATAATCAATCCATGTGAATCTTTGTCTAATCTTCCAATAGGAAAAACGGAAGTTGGAAATTTAGTGACAGAAAGAATATCCTTACTATCAGAATCTTTATTAGTTGAGACTCCAACTTGTTTATTGTAAGCATAGTAAATGTAATCTTTCTTGGGGGCTTTGTTGCTGAGGATGACAACATCTCCCTCATTAACAATATCACCTAAAATTGCTTTTTGGTTGTTGATGGTTACTAGACCTTTTTTAATAAGTTCGTCTGCCTCTTTACGAGTGGCATAATTATTGAGAGCCATGTATCTATTAATTCTAACTGGAAATGGGATTTTCATGATTGTGTTTAAGACGTGGAATATAATATAAACCAGTCGATAAAATAATAAGACTTAAAATTGCGAATAAAGATTTAAATGGAAGATATATAAAAATAACAGTTGAAAGAAGTGGGGCGACAATGTAGGCAGCGGGGGACATATCACGGAAGATACTTAGAAGTGCTGAATCTTCCTCTTTTTTATGAGAAAAGAAATATATTTCTGAAGTAGATTCGATAATACTTGCTCCAACTCTGGTTAAAAATAAAATACTTCCCCATAAGATAACACTCTTTGTTGTAATAATGGTAAGTGAAAAAGTCGATACTCCCATAATCAAAAATCCAATATTCAAGAGTAATCTTTTATTAACTTTGTATTTATCAATTAAAACTCCAATCGGGAAGCTAATAATTACAAATGGAGCAAGCATCATAGTAAAGATAATACCGATTTTCTCCCATCCTAGTCCTATATGATTGTATAAGTATATAGGAGTATATACAACCATCCAAGCATAAAAGAATTGCAGTATAAAATTAATCATATTTATCGCTAGCATGTGACGATTTGTTTTTAAGAATCTATATGTTTCTAAAAATGGAGTTTTTATGTAAACACTGTCTGTAAATGTTCGTACAGAAAAGAATAATCCAATAGTCATAATGGCTGTTGCAATAAAGGCAAGTTGATAAATTGTTTTATATCCACCTTCTTTTGTCATTAAAAATGAAGTTATGAGAGGAGATATCATCCATGCAATGTTTACGATTGTCAGATATAGCCCTCTCGTTTTTCCAATTTTTGTTGGATCCTCAAAATGTTCAATAAATATATCTAAACACAAATATATTAATGTATTTGTCGAGAGGAAAACAATAAAAGAAGCTGCAATTGTATAAGGATCAACAGAAGAAATCATTCCTGTAAGGGCAACCATATTTAACAAGAGTAACCATAATATTAATTTACGATTGCCCATCCATTTTAAAATAGAAGAACTATAAGTAAGTAGTATTAAAGCCAGCACAGAGGCTACTGTATATAAAATACCAACATATTTTTCGGAAATAATTCTGGTCAGAAATGTTGAGTTAACATAAGCTGATAATGCAATATGTAAACTAAATAGAAACGACAAGAGATACATTCGATTCATTTTATTCATTTTGAACTAGTGTTGTTTAAATACTTAATAATACTGGTATCACAAGTGGTCTTTTTGCTGTTTTTTGGAATAAGAACTTTGAAATATTATCACCAAGATTAGTTTTAACATTATCAAAATTTATTGGATTCATGCCAGAAACTCCGTCTTCTATTGTTTTCTTTATAATAATTCTAACTTGATGTAACAACTCCTGATTTTCTTTTAGATAAATAAAACCACGAGAAATAATATCTGGAGATTTACGTAGTTTACCAGTAGCTGAATCAATGGTTGCGATAAGGACAAACATTCCATCTTGAGCAAGCATGACTCGGTCTCTTATCACTACATCTTGCTCGTCGCCTATAGAAAATCCATCCACCATCATAGCTCCAGAGGGGGCTTTTTCTTTACGAAGAATAATTTTTGAACCATTATCAACAATTTCAATAATAGAACCATTATCAGGAACTATTATACTTTCACCTGACATTCCTGTAGACATAGCTATTTCTTTATGCTTTACAAGCATTGAATGCCATCCATGGATAGGTATGAAGAATTTAGGATGTGTTTTTCTGTGTAACCATTTAATATCTTCTTGGTTTCCATGACCTGTCGCGTGGATATATTCTTCACTTGTTCTGTAACTTATAATTTTAACACCTTGACGTGTTAGATTATCTTTTAAGTGTTGAACTGCCATTTCATTACCAGGAACAATAGAAGCAGAAAGGATGATTGTATCTCCAGGTTTAATTGTAAATTTTTTATGAGTTTTATTTGCCGCACGTCCAAGAGCCGCAAATTCTTCACCTTGAGCTCCTGTCATTAGAATAATAACTTTGTTTGGTGCATATTTATCAACATCTTCAACATTGATAATTGTTCCTTTTTTAGGAGTAAATAATCCTGCCTGTTCACAAATTTCCATATTTGTTTTGAGGGATCTTCCGTCTAGGGCAATTTTTTTACCAAGAGATTCAGCAATTTCAACAATCTTAACTAAACGAGTTATGTGCGAAGCAAAAGCCGCGATAATAATACGTCCAGTGCCTTGTTTTATTAGATGGTCGAGTCCTTCGTGTACTTTGTATTCAGGAAGAGCAAATCCTTCATTTTCAATATTAGTAGAATCAGTTAAAAGTAAAAGAACTTTTTCTTTATCGAAAAAAGCATATTCTTTTTCTTCTTCTTCGGTCGCCTTACCGTCAATTTGATCAAGTTTGTAATCTCCTGGAGTTACTATTGAACCATAGGGAGTTTCTACTACGATACCCATAGAGTCAGGAACAGTGTGAGTTACTCCGAAGAATCTAATTCGTAAATCTCCTACATAGACAACAGAATCTTTTTCAACAACATTTGTTTTTAATGCTTCAAGGTGTGGAAATTCTTCTTGTCTTTTTTTAATCATCAAAATAGAAAGATTTCTAGAATATAGAGGCGGGTTGCCGATTCTATTCATAACCAGTGGAATACCTCCTATGTGATCAAGGTGACCATGAGTAACAAACATAGCTCGGATTTTATCTTTACGTTCTTCCAAGTAAGTAGTGTTTGGGATAATGTAATCAATTCCGGGAGTATCTTCTGTTTTAAATTGCATACCAGCATCAATAACAATAATATCATTACCGATTTCAATGGCAGTCATATTTTTTCCAATTTCTTCAACTCCACCTAATGGAATTATTCTAATAACTCCAGGTAATGGTGGTGGTATTAGGCTTGTTTTTCTTTTAAGAGGAATGGTTGTATTCTCTTTTGGAGGTGTAGGAGCTTGGGCACGAGGTCTTCGTCCTCCTTTTGTGTTTCCATATTGGTAACTTCCACGACTTATTTTGTTATTATTATTTCTATTTTGAGAAGGGGATGGTGTTGTGTTTGGAGTTAATCCAGGGTTAATTGTATTTCCACTTTTTGATAATTGTGTTTTATGTATTACTCGTATATTGCTTTGTGTTGTTTTGCGAGGGTAGAAGTTGTTATTTTTTTTCAGACCTTGCTGTGTTTTTGGTATTTCATTCATATTTTATTTTAAGTTATTTATTAATATTTTTTTATTTAGTAAAAATTTTCCATACATGGTCTTTTTCAGCATACCATGTATAAATAGATGCAAATCTATCAGAAGGGCTAGTTATCGTATCTATGTTTATATTATTAAGTTCACTTGAAGTAACATATAAATATTTAGGTGAATATATCAGAATCGCTGGCAAGTCTTTATTAAATTCTTGTACGAAACTCATATATTTACTATCTCTATCTTCTTGGTTAATTGTTTTTTGTGCGTCCTCAAGGATTTTATCCACTTTGGAATTACTATACATTGCTATGTTTAGACCAGGATCTTTCTTTTGTGATGAATGCCAGAAAGAAAATAGGTCTGATTCATGATTTACTATTTGACCAAAAAATAAAGCTTCGTATTCACGGTTTCTTATTATTTGATTCAAGGGCCCCATTTCGTAAACTTTCTCCGTGATGACTCTTATTCCTATTTTTGCAAGTTGGTTTTTTATTATTTCACTAGCATTTTTAAGTTCTGGGGTATCTCCAGTTGTAAGAGAAAATTCAAGTGGTGTTACTGCGGTATTTGTAGTAACAACTTTTTTTATAATTTTACCTTTAACCGTAGTGGTTTGGGTTTTTGTAGTAGCTCCACCCTTAGATCTATATCCATCATCTTTTAAGGTCCAACCACTTTTATCTAATAGATCATTCGCTTTTTTAAGTGAATCAAGGTCTGGAACTATTGTTTCAGGTTCATTTTTAATAATTGTTTCAGGAACTGGACTTTTTGCTACTGTTCCATATCCGTATAAAACTTGGTTTACAATATCATTTTTATCTAGAGCATAATTTATGGCATTTATTACATTTGAATCTGCAAAATTTCTATTGTTAAGACTATTATAGAATAATCCAAAGATTCTAGGAGTAGAAGCCGTATGTATAGCATATGAACTCTTTCCTATTTCTTCTGCATTTTTAGGACTAATACTACTTGCTTGATTAATTGAACCATTCATTAGAGCTGCAACTAAGTTTTTTTCATTAGAAAAAGATAAAAGATTCAAGCTTTTAATATGAGGAGCTCCAAGTGTAAAATCAGCAAAACTTCTTAACATATATTTTTCTGGTATTCCATCTTTGTTTTTTAAAACAGATTTTATTTTGTATGGACCTGAACCGATCGCTTTAATATTAAAAGGGGAAAGATTAAATTCTGAACCGTTAACATTTTTCCAAATATGATAAGGTAAAATACCCATGGTCATATTATCTAGAAATGAGATATATGGTTGTTTTAATTTAAATATAACACTATAATCGTCAATTTTTTCTACATTTATCCCATCCCATCCAATTCTTCGAGGGCTTTTAACGGTAGAGTCTTTAATCTTGTTAACAGTAAAGACAACATCATCGGCTGTTAATTTAGTCCCATCATGGAATTTAGCATTTTTGTTGATTATAAAAGTATAATTAAGGCCATCAGGAGATATAGTATAGGATGTTGCTAAATCAGGAATAAAAGTTCCATTAGGGGACCTTCTCATTAGACCACTGTAGACCAGAGAGACCAAATCTTTATCAGCGTCAGAGACGGAAAGAATAGGGTTTACCAATGTTGGCATTCCAATAATTCCTTCGGTTATAGATCCACCACTGACGGGAACATCTACTAAAAATTTATTATTTAAAGTATTTAAAATAGCGATCATTGAAATGAAAGCTACAATAATAATAGCCGTAAAAACATAGAATTGTTTTTTGGAAAACGATTTTAGGGCGTCGTGGAGTTCTTGTTTTTTAGAAATACGAAATTCTTTTATAAATGAAAAAAAATTATGCATAAGGGCACTCTTTGAGAGTGGTTTTAGTGTTTATTGGTTAATATGTAGTAATTAGAAATTACTACTTAACGAATATTGCGATAAGGGATGAAGCAGTGAGAAGAACCGCTATAACTATAGTAGTTATAAAGAGAAATTTTTCAAAACCGCGACGTGTGTGGTAAAGTCCACCACCATCTCCACCTCCAAGTACACCTCCTACGCCTGCGTCAGATTGCTGTAGCAAAATGGACACAATAAGGATAATAGATAGTATAATTTGTATATACGGCAATATATTAGCAATAATCGTCATAAGATATATCCTACTATATATGGGGGGAGAATGCAAATGAAAAAAGAAGAGGAATTTTGAACCTTACAGGTTCGGTATACCTTTTCCATTCGCGAGTATACTCATAGGGAAAAGGTTTTCAAGTCCTCTCGCTCGGACCGCGAGTACGCTTCTTGGTCATTACATGACCTGTACACCTTTCATATTTATTCAGATGATTACATCTTTATAAATATATTCAAGGTTTTCAAGTCCTCTCCTGGTTTCAAAAGCATAAGAAAAAGAGAGCAATTAATATTGCTCTCTTTTTCGCTTTTGTGCCCAGGAGAGGACTTGAACCTCCAAGGATTTCTCCACTAGTTCCTAAGACTAGCGCGTATACCAATTCCGCCACCTGGGCATAAAAACATACTAGCAAAAATTTATATAAATTACTAGCATCTATTGACTTAATTCATATTTTAGTGTAAAAACAAACAAACAAACAAACAAACAAACATTTTATTTTATGAAAAACTATTCTAGTCATGAAGATTTGGGGGATAATATCCTTGAACACATGGATTCATTAGAAATTCTGGGATTTAGTTATATTGTGTATCAGGATACACTTTTATGTAAAAATGCTGATCAAAATGACAGCATCTTTAGGACCTTAAAAATTAATGATAAGTACGTATTTTGCGAAGAATGTTTTGGTTATCTTCCAAGGAGAAACTCATCTTCGCCAAATGACCAGTTTCCAATCTGTAATAAAAATGATTTTCATGCTCTTACTAAGGTTGCAAGGAAATTATTTGAGTTGGCAGAAGAAGTACAACTTGTTGTTTAATTAAAAAATAAAAATCCATGAAATTTGCTTATTTAAGCTTTCATGGATTTTTTTTATATAATTTTTGAGGCGTGGGGCGGAATTGAACCGCCGTATAGAGATTTTGCAGATCTCTGCCTTACCACTTGGCTACCACGCCGATATTAAACTTTAAACTATCTTCGCTAACACTTAACATTTTCTTGATCTACACAGATCTCTGTTTTTTTCTTCTCGCTTCGCTCCTGCCACTTGGCTACCACGCCGATATATATTTTTACTATAAACTAGAAACTGTAACCTCGCAACTAATTTTGATTTAACAATTCGTCTATTCGTTGGCGATTTTTTTCGCCTTCATCGATTTCAACATCAAGGAAGGGGATAGGATTTATTTTTAATCCTTTTGCTACATATTTTCTAATTTCCCCTAGATTTCTTTTTATAAATCCATAAGCGGCTTTTTCTTTTTCCTTCGGTAAAACACTGATCATAATTTTAGCATTTTTATTGTCAGGTGAAAGAATAACTCGAGTGACAGTAATCATCGATGTTGGCCCCGCTTCTTTTTCTATGTAGATAGCGGAAAGTTCTTTTATGTGATTAGTTATTTTTTCTCCACGAAATTCAGACATCTTTTTTAAAAACAAAACAAATTATTTTATAAATTAAAATATAATTTGCATAGCTTGTGTTAATTATTTAATAGTAACGATAAAAGCTTCTAGTACGTCACCAGGGGCAATTGCAGTTTTAGTTTCAACTTGAACACCGCATTCGTTTTCTTCTAAAACTTCTTTGGCTTTAATTTTATTTTGTTGTAATTCTATAATTTTTCCAGTGCCAATTTCAAAATCACGACGCATTATACGAACCTTACCACCGTTAACGATTCGGCCAGTAAGAACTTTTCCTCCAACTACTTGCCTGTCTTTAGTTCCACCAAAAGTTTTTATGATTTTAAGTGTACCTGTCACCTCAACCGTCTCAATTCTGGGTCTTCTTTCTTCTAATATTTCTATAAGCCAGTCGATTAGTTTATAGATGATATCATATGTTTGGACACTTACTTTTAAAGATTCATTTAAGTCTCTTGCTCCATTGTCCATTTTAGTATTAAAACCAACAATAACTGTTTCTTTATTTACATTGGCCGTCTTGATATCATTTTCGTTGATTGCTCCTACTCCAGAAGATATTATCTTGAAAGATATTTCATCAGTATTAAGTTTACCAATTTCTTTTTCTAAAGCTTCAATTGAACCAACAACGTCTGTTTTTATAATAATTGGAATTATTTTGCCTATCTGAGCAGCATTACCTCTTGGATTTCTAGTATCAATTATTTCACTTTTAACTAACTCCATAAAAACATCAGCTTCCTTTTTTGTTTTAAATGATTCAAAGGTACTTCCAACTTCAGGCATTGAATCAAATCCAATAAGACGAATAGGGGAAGAAAATGTTGCTTCTTTGATTGTCTTACCTAAGAAGTTTTCCATAATACGAGTATTAACAATCGCACATCCTGCTACGACGAACATTCCTGTTGTAAGTGTCCCATCTTTAATTATACAAGTGGCTGATATTCCACGCTTTGGCTCACGATTTGCTTCAATGATTATTCCTGTAGCATTTTGTTTAGGATTTCCTGTATAAATTTGCATATCAGCTACAAGAATTATCATATCAAGTAATTCATTAATCCCAGTTCCTACCTTTGCAGAGATAAGAACGAATGGAATATCTCCCCCTAGTCCTTCTAAATATATACCTTTTTCAACAAGGTCCATTTTTGTTTTTTCAACATCAGCATTTGGTCTGTCTATTTTATTAATAGCAACAATATAAGGTATTTTGCTCTCAATAATCGTATTATAGGCTTCAAGAGTTTGAGCCTTAACAGAGTCTTCGGCAGAAACAACAAGAACTGCTATATCAGCTGCTTGCGCTCCACGAGCTCTCATTTTTGAAAAAGCTTCATGTCCCGGTGTATCTAAAAATGTAATAAGTCTGTTTCCGCTTTCTTCGGATTTATTTATTACTTCATAAGCACTAATTCCTTGAGTAATTCCACCAGCCTCTTTGTCTACAATATTTGATTTACGAATATAATCAAGAAGTGTAGATTTTCCATGGTCAACGTGGCCCATCACAACAACTACAGGTGGTCTAACCTTTGTGTTGCTCTCATCTTTTTTTTGCAATGGTTCGTTGTTCATTTTATTTTGATTTTTCTAAAACTTCTTTTTCTTCAGTAGATAATTCAAATTCTGATTTACCTCCTATTATTGGTTTAGCAAATATGCTCATACGATCACGTGCATATAAACTAGACATTATGACACCATCTCCTTCGTCATTTAGAAATGATATTGCAAAACTTTGATTACTACCAGCATCGAGGAATGGGTTAAATCTGATTGTCTCTACACTTCTAATTGATTTACATAAACGTTCGTCCACAAGGATTAAATGTTTATTAATTTCCTTTTGTGTTTCCTGGAGAACAATCATTTGTTCTCCTAGCTGTATCATGACATCTTCTAGGTTACGAGCTTTTGTTCCAGCAAAGAATTTTTTCATTCGATGCTCTATTAGGCCGATCCACAATAAGAGGATTACTATAATGCCTGAAAGTATATAAACTAAGATAGAAATACTCATAACTTAAAAGAGTATATACTAGTAAGGCTTTTTTTACAACCTGTGATATATTATTAGTATCAAACTTTATGAAAATTAGAAATTATCCCAAAATATATTTAGACCATGCTAGTGCGACTCCAATCGACAGAAATGTGTTGAAACAAATGAATCTTTTCGACAGGAGGTATTTTGTTAATGCTGGGGCTGTTTATCCTCTTGGTGTTTTTTCTAGAAATGTCATAGAAGAATCAAGGGAAAAAATAGCTAAACTCTTGTCTGCTCATTCTGATGAGATTATTTTTACTGGTAGTGGTACGGAAAGTATTGCCTTAGCAATTGTAGGGGTAATTAAGAATTATGAATTAAGAATTAAGGATGAAAAACTAGAGTACCGTATTCCTCACATAGTAACTACAAATATTGAGCACAGTGCTGTTCTTGAAAACTGTCGTCTGTTAGAGGATAGGGGCGAGGTGGAAGTTACTTATGTAAAAGTAAATGAAAAAGGGGTAGTTAATCCGAAGGATGTAAAAACTGCTCTAAAAGAAAATACTATTTTGGTTTCAGTTATGTATGTCAATAATGAGATTGGAACAATTGAGCCGATAGAGGAAATTGCTAAAGAAATTAGACATTTTAAAAAACAAAATATTAAGAAATCTGAATTTGATAAAAATTATCCACTTTTCCATACAGATGCTTGTCAGGCTATGAATTATTTACCGACAACAAATATTGAGAAGCTTGGTGTGGACATGTTGTCTTTTAATAGTTCTAAAATTTATGGACCAAAGGGTGTTGGTGTTTTATTTAAAAAAAGAAATGTAAAATTATTTCCAATATATAGTGGTGGAGGTCAAGAATTTGGGTTAAGGTCTGGAACAGAAAATACTTCTGCTGTTCTTGGTGCTTCACTTTCTTTAGAATTAGTTTCTAAAATTAAACAGAGTGAAGTTAGACGACTAACCTTGATTCGAGATTATGGTATTAAAAAATTATTAGACCTCTCTTTGGTCTTTCCTTATAAATTTATTTTAAATGGAGATATTGATAATCGACTACCAAATAATATTAATATTTCTATTTTAGGAATTTCTAGTGAATTAATTGTTATTGAACTCGGAGCGAAGGGTATAATGGTTTCAGAAAAGAGTGCTTGTGGTAGTGGTGACAACACGGAATCACATGTAATTTCCGCTTTGAGGTGTGGTAATAATGAGGTAAAAGATTCTATTAGCGGATCCATTCGTATTACCCTTGGTAGGGATACTAAAAAGAAGGATATGGATGTTTTAGTTAAGATACTTCAATCTATTTTGCTAAAATATAAAGGATGGAAATAATCTTGTTTATATGCTAAAATATCCGCATGGATATAAAAGAATTAGACAAAAAACAGCTTATTTTATTGACTTTACTTATTACCTTTGTAGTTTCTATTG
>JBBRVK010000018.1:0-12453 GCA_038247045.1 Minisyncoccia bacterium
ATCTTATATCCTTTATTATTTAATATCTCTATTTCTGACCGCTCGCCAGAAGACAAATACTTAAATGCTTTCATGTTGTATATTTTAGCACTGTCCTAATACATTATGGATTGTTTGATAGGTAGTTACCTGAAAATTTCTAGAATGTTAACTAAATAAAGTTCCCTAGGAGGTGAACTTGTTATGAAAATGTTTGAAAGAAATATTAAGCATCTTAAAGAAGGGCTTGATATTCTTAAAAAAGAAAATTTCGACAGTCTTCATTTACCAGGTGGTCAATCACCTGATGGTAAACATGCTTGTTTTGGATTTTTTCTATCAAAGAATCCTAATCCTATAATTAAAGAAATATACTTATTTGTTAATCCATATAAATCACTTTTCCATAAGATGGAGAAAATTACACAAAGTGATAAAAAGGAAACGCCAAAACAAACTTTAATTAGGGAACTTGAAGAAGAGATGGGTGTTCATTTCAATGCTAACAATTTTAAACTTATCGAAAAAATTCATATAGATGATAATCGAGAAGATAATGAAGTTAGTAAAATTCAAGTAATAAGTGAAGATATTAAACACAAGAAAGTAAAGAATAAATTTACCCATATAAAGTATTTTTATCTTTATGAAAAAGAATTAACTGATTCACAAATCAGAAAAATTTCTTCTTACATACCAGACGAAAACACAGATGAGATTTCGCAAGGATTCTTCCTGAGAACTGATTTCGTTAAGAGACTTTTGTTTTGGAAGCACTATGCAGTTTTAAAACAACTTAAATACCAAAGATGTTAAAATATGAAAATATAAAGAAGCCCGGAATCTGTAATTGATTTCGGGTTTTTATTTGCTTTTTAAGAAAAAATTGCTATACTACTCTTTATGGTAATACGAATGCGTCATACACGTTCCCATACAGGGAATCGTCGATCACATCATGCTTTAAAAGCTAAGGTCTTTTCTGTCTGTTCAAATTGTGAACAACCAAAAGAGACTCACATAGTTTGTTCTAACTGTGGCTTTTATCGTGGCCGTAAGGTTGTAGATGTGGTTAAAAAAGTTGAAAAAAAACAAGCTAAAAAGGCATCAAAAGCTAAAAAGTAGTTCTTAGTTTCTAGTGGTTAGGTTTTAAAACCTAATATCTTATAATACTAGTCACTAGATACTAGAACCTAATTTATTATGGCAAACAGGCACCTTTCACGTTCAATTGTTCTACAAACACTCTTCGAGTGGGACTTTGCTGTTGAGAAAGATACAACTCCAGAGGAAATGTTGATTCGTAATATAGAAGAATTTGGACCAGGTCTTGATGATTCTCATTTTATGAGTGAGCTTCTTTTGGGTATTGTTAAGAAAAAAGTAATAATTGATGAAATAATAGAGAAAGCAGCTCCAGATTGGCCTATTGATAAGATTTCTGTTGTTGATCGAAATATTCTTCGGCTGGGACTTTATGAATTATTGTTTGGTGACAGGGAACAAGTTCCTCCAAAAGTTGCCATTAATGAATCAATAGAACTTGCTAAAAGTTTTGGCGGAGAAAATTCTAGCCGTTTTATCAATGGTGTTTTGGGCGGTGTTTATAAAGAGTTGGGAGAACCAGGGAAGGATGATATCTCTACTAAGAAAAAAAATAAACATTTTGAAACAGACCCAGATAAATTTCCTATTGAGAAAAAAGCAGGGGCTGTTGTGTATGCAATAAAAGACAATCATATTTATTTTGCTTTTGTTCATGACGTTTTTGGATATTGGACTCTATCAAAGGGTAGTATTGAAGATGGAGAAAATGAGGAACAAGGTGCAATTCGAGAAATCAAAGAAGAAATGGGAATTGATATGAAGGTCAAAGAACTTCTTGGCCGTAGTGAATATATTGCAAGTCATCCTGAAAAAGGTAAAATCCGTAAACAGGTAGTATTTTTCCTTGCTGAGTCAGAATATCAAGATCTTGTTTTAGAAAAAGATTGTGGTGGTCTTAATGATGCAAAATGGTTTTCTATGGAAGAAGTTCCAGAACTTAAAATGTACGACAATATGATTCCTCTGCTCTCAAAAGCGATCGAAATTTTAACTAAGAAGTAATTAAATATTTATGATAGATTTTCCTATATTTGAAAAAAAGACTAACATATTTTTCAATGATAAAAAACTTTTAGAACAAGCTTTTATTCACCGTTCTTTTATTAATGAAAATACAGGATCCAAGCTTTCCCATAATGAACGTTTGGAGTTTTTGGGGGATGCTGTGCTTGAGCTTATAATCACAGATTATCTATATAAGAAATATCCAGACCGTGACGAAGGTGAATTGACTGCTTATCGTTCAGCACTAGTGAATGCTGTTATTGTCGGTGAGGTTGCACTGTCACTCGGTATGAATGATTATCTTCTGTTGTCAAAAGGTGAAGCAAAAGATATTGGCAAAGCTCGTAGCTATATCTTAGCTAATACTTATGAAGCATACGTAGGGGCAGTTTATCTTGATCAAGGTTATGATATTGCTCGTAATTTTATTGCTAAAACTCTTTTTGGCAAGATTGATTTAATTGTTGCCAAAAAATTATGGAGAGATGCCAAAAGTTTAGTTCAGGAGAAATCTCAAGAATATTTAAATGTTACTCCTTCATACCGTGTTATCAACGAAGTTGGACCGGATCATGATAAGCATTTTACTGTGGCTATTTTCTTTGGTGATGAACACATTACTGAAGGCAGGGGTCATAGTAAACAAGAAGCCGAACAATCAGCTGCTCAAGCAGCCTTACAAGCTAAAGACTGGTTAGATTAATGATGACACTTAAGTCGATTGAATTATTTGGGTTTAAATCATTTGGAAAGAAAACTTCCTTAACTTTTTCGACGCCCGTAACTTGTGTTGTTGGTCCCAATGGTTCTGGTAAATCAAATATTGTGGAAGCTATCCGTTTTGTTCTTGGTGAACAGTCTATGAAATCACTTCGTGGTAAGGGTGGCATTGATTTAATATTTAAAGGTTCAAAATCTTTATCATCTTCTAATAGGGCTGGGGTTGTGATTACTTTTGATAATAGTAATAAAATTTTTTCTTTTACTAATAGTGGATTGGGTGTATCTCTTGATTATGATGAAATCACTATTGGCCGAGAAGTTTTTGCTGACGGTGCAAATCGTTATAGTATCAACAATACAGAAGTTAGACTTAAGGATGTTATTGATTTACTTTCTTCTGTAAATATTGGAAGTTCAGGCCATCATATTATCTCTCAAGGTGAAGCGGACCGAGTTTTAAATGCTTCAAATAAAGACAGAAGAAGTATGATTGAAGATGCTCTTGGTTTAAAAATATATCAATACCGCATAAAAGAGTCAGAAAGAAAATTAGATAAAACAATTATAAATATGAAAGAGGTGCAGTCTTTGCGCCGTGAGGTTGCTCCGCATTTATCTTTTTTAAAAAAACAGGTAGAGAAAGTTGAGAAGGCTCGTGAGATGCGAGAAGATCTTAGAAATTTATATAAAACATATTTTTCAACAGAAGCTACTTATGTAAGCAATGAAACAAATAGACTTACGGACCTTCGAAGGCATTTAGATGAGAAGGCTCTTTTGTTTGATGAAAAAATTAGTAGCCTAGAGAAGATAAAAAATGGGGATTTCGTCGAAAGTGAAAATATAAAAATTATTAGAGATAAAGAATCCAATCTCTCTTTATTGCGTTCTAAAAAAGATGAGCTTGCTCGGTCCCTAGGAAGAATGGAAGGTATTATTGAGGGAATTGAAAGACAATTCGCTCGTGTGCCAGAAGTTAAGGAACGTATTCTCAAAGAATCAGAATGGAAATCTTTTATAAAAGAGCTAGAATCACAAATCGACGAAGCGATGCGTTTTGAAGATTTACCAAGTGTTATTAATATTCTAAAAAATATAAAAGTTAAGTTTATCGAACTAGCTGGGGGAGTACAAGGTGAGAAAATAGAGATGCCTCTTCTTTCTGAGAATCAAGAATATCTGGAAATGAAGAATGAGAAAGAAAATTTTAATGTTGAAATATCTAGGATTAGAGAGGAAGAATTATCAATTATAAATGAGATTAATAATTTAAAGGATAAAGAAAAGGAATCTCAATCAGCTCTTCGTGATAATGAACGCATACTTTACGATCTTCTCCGAGACCGAAACGAAGTTACTTCGTCTGTCCACTCTCTTACTTTTGAAGAGGAAAAATTAGCTCAAATTAAAAATTCTTTTGAAATGGAGCTTGCTGAAGGAGGGGTTCTTATTGGCCGAGAAGTTATAACTTTTGCTCAAACAAAAATTGAAGGAGAGATAATACGTAGTAGTCAGGATGAACTTCGTCGCAAAATTGAACGTATTAAAATTAAACTAGAAGATTCTGGTAGTGGCAATGCTTCTGAAATCATGAAAGAGTATGGGGATACTGAGGATCGTGATAAATTCCTTGCTCGTGAATTAGAAGATTTGAATAAGGGAATTGAATCCTTAAGATTGCTTATACAAGAACTAAAAGAAACTCTTGATAAGGAATTTAAAAATGGTGTTGAAAAAATAAATAAACAATTCCAAGTTTTCTTCTCTTTAATGTTTGGCGGCGGTTCTGCCTTTCTTTCTATTGTTATGGAGCATAAAAAACCGAAGAAAAATGATGAAAAAGTTTCAGAAGATGATATTGAAGATGAAGAAGAAAGCGAAGAATCTGAATTAGGGGAAAATGCTTTAGGATTTGAAAGGGGAATAGAGATTAACGTTACACTTCCCCAAAAGAAAGTTAAGGATTTGCATATGCTCTCAGGAGGGGAAAGATCTCTGACTTCTATTGCTTTACTTTTTGCTGTTTCTCAAGTTAACCCTCCACCATTCCTCGTTCTAGATGAGACAGATGCGGCCCTAGATGAAGCAAATTCACGAAAGTATGGAAATATGCTAGAGAATCTTTCCAAGTATTCACAGCTCATTGTAGTGACTCACAATAGAGAAACTATGTCTCGGGCACAAGTTTTGTATGGAGTTACGATGAGTGCCGAAGGTGCTTCAAAATTGCTTTCAATTAGGCTTGAAGATGCTGCTACTTACGCTAAATAAGTTAAATAGAAAATTCCCGAAGGATTTACCTTTGGGAATTTTCTATTTTATGTACGGCTCTTTTTAATTTACGGTTTTAGTTTTAGAGTTTAATTCTTTCAAATATTCATTTAAAGTTATTCCTCTTTTTATTATTTCTTTTGCAATATCTTTCCCGACATATCGATAGTGCCAAGGTTCATACATATAACCAGTTGTTTCTTCTTTACCTTCTGGATAGCTTTCAATAAATCCATATAGACTTGCATAAGTTTCCATCCATTTTGCTTCTTCAGAGTTTTCAAAAATATCGGAAGCACTAGTATATTTAATAGATTGACCTGTTACATCAATAGCAGTTCCAAGTTGATGTTCTGAATAACCAGCCTTAGCAATTGCTATCTCTGTGTTGGTGCTACCACTGGCAACCGAAGCGGCGATGATACTATTTTGGTAAGCATAACTTCTGAACCCAGAGCTGACTTTAATGACATATCCATCCAATTTTGCTTTAGCCACCATTTCTTCAAAACTATTTTTTGTTGTTTTTGTTAAGCAAAGATTTTTTGTACTTGCGCCACTTGAGACTTTTACTAAATCTGAAGGTGTATATGTTATATCAGGTAGTCCAACTGTTTGCCCTATATCTAACAGCGACATATCTTCATATTTTATTTTTGGTTTGTCACAAACAAAAGTTGCAACTTCGTCTCTCTTTTTTTGTTCTTCGATTGTAAAAATTCCTTCTGGTTGATAACTTTTATTGAGAGTTATTATTTTACTATTAGTACTTTTTAATTCATGACCACTAAAAGTTGCTTCAAAAAGCATCCCTCTCATCGTATTTTTTGAAAAATATTGATCAAAAATAAAATTACCAAGCGAATAGACAATAGGTTTTTCTTTGTATATTTCTATATCTTGTATAACGTGTGGGTGGTGTCCTATTATCATATCTGCTCCATTATCTATAGATAATTTTGCGAGTTTTTCTTGTCTAGCGTTATGGACTGTTTTGTACTCATCTCCAAAATGAAAAGAAACTATAAGAACATCACAACTATTTTTTGCATTCTGTATTATTTCTGGTAGTCGTGGATCACTCGCTAGTAAAATACCAGGAGAATTTTCCTTTGCGACCATCCAAGCAGGCCCAACATCAGAGAATCCGAGATATCCAAATCTAACTCCATTTTTTTCTATAATTGTTGGAGATTCTGCTTTGTTTTTATCTACACCAGATCCTGTTTTTAAAATACCAATATTATCTAATCTTGTTAGCGTGTCTTCAAAAGCGGCTACATTCCAGTCCCCGACGTGATTATTGGCAAAGGAAACAATATCAAAGGAGGCATCTTTTAGTGCTTGTAATACAAGAGGTGTCATTCTAAAGGAATAGATACTTCCAACTTTATTTCCAATGTCCGATATGGGACCTTCTAGATTACCAAATAAGATGTCAGCTTCTTTTATCTCGGGTATATTTATAAATAATTGATTAAAGTCATTACTAAAATTTTTATCAACTGAAGATTTAACGCCACGGTCAAACATCATATCTCCAACAAACATCAGAGTAGTTTCTTTGATTTCAGGGGGTGGGAGAGTTTCTTGTACTTCTTCTGTAATTTCAGTTTTTTGTTTTTCGGTATTGAATTTTTTTATTATTCCGTTAAAAGAAAATCCAATGATTATAATAAATATAATACCCAATATTTTTATCATTTTACCCATATTATTCTATTATATTCTTAGGATCAACATAAGTATAGCCATCCAACTCTAGTTTTGTAAGTAGTGCATCAAGATTCTCAAGAGACCAAGGATGTTCATGAATTAAAATAATTGAACCAGGATGTAGATTGCTGGTTACATTGTTTATGAAAATATCTTTTTCTCTTGCAGATTTGTCCCAATCTAATGCAGATCCTGACCAGTCCATAAATATCATACCATTATCTTTAATATAACTTCTGACATAAGGAGTACTTTCCCCGTAAGGAGCTCGGAAGAATACAGGTTTGTTTCCTGTTAATTTTTCTATAATTAGAGAATCACTGTTAATTTCTTTCTCTACAATATTAATGTCTTTTTCTTTTTTAAGATTAAGATGGCTCCAAGTGTGATTACCAACAGTAAATCCTTCTTTGGTGGTTTGTTCTAAAACTTCTGGGTTATTGATGACATTCATTCCGTTGATAAAAAAAATTGCCTTCGCCTTGTGTTTTTTTAGAACATCAATAATCTGCAGGGTTCGATGACTGGGTCCATCATCGATTGTCAAAAGAACAACTTTTTTATTACCAGTAATCTTTTCTGGAACAACAGTACTTCTGTTTACTATTTTGTATTTTTCAGTACTATCAATTTTAGATGGTAATTTATCTTTTTCAACTGATGCTAATACTTGCATGTGCGGATCTTCTGTTTTTTTTGCAACAGAAAAAACATAGATGACAATTATAATCACCATGAGTATTGGTATATTTTTTAGAATTTTTCTTTTCATTCTAGATTTATAAATAAATTTAAACAATCTTATAATCAATAGTCTTTTTATTCATATCGGCTTCTTTAACAACAAAAGAAACACGATCTCCCAGTGTATATTTTTTATGAGATTTTCTACCCTTAATACTCATTCCTTTTTTATCAAAAGTATAATAATCATCAGATAAATCACGCATTCGAACCATTCCTTCGCACTTAGTTTGTTTGTCTTCTATGTATAGACCCCATTCGGTAACTCCAGTAATAATACCTTCAAATTGAGAACCAATACGACTAGACATGTATTCAACCTGTTTATATTTAATAGAAGCTCTTTCGGCCTCAGCTGCTTCTTTTTCACGGCTTGATGCTTCAATACTCATTTTCTCATACTCGTACCATCTCTCTTTTGGAATTACATTTCCAACTAGAGAATCTTGAAGTAATCGATGAACTATAACATCAGGATATCTTCTTATTGGAGAAGTAAAATGAGTATAAAATTTAAAGCCAAGTCCGTAGTGTCCAATATTTTTTGTTGAATAAATAGCTTTGGCCATAGTTCTAATGATGGCGCTATTAATAGTATCTCTGATAGGACTATCTTCTAATTTAAGGATTAAAGCATTTATTTCTTCCGAGGGAATTATTCCATCTACTAACTTTGTGTGATAACCAAGCTTTTTTAGAAAATCAGCTAAGTCTTTCATTCGGTCCTTGTCTGGTTTACCATGGATGCGATATAGAAAAACACTGTTTTTATTATCCTTAGGTTTTGCCATGAATTCAGCCACATGACGGTTTGCTAGAAGCATAAATTCTTCAATCAATTTATTAGTATCGCCACGTTGTTTTGTAAATACAGAAATTGGAACACCCTTACTGTCTAGTTTAAATTTAACCTCATCTTTTTCCAAAGAAATAGCCCCTTCTTTAAATCTTTGTTTTAAAAGTTTTTTGGCAATGCTATTTAGTGTAGAAAGTTCTTTGTAAAAAATCCCAACTTTGTCATCTAATATTTTTTGAGCATTTTCGTATGTAAATCTTTTGTTCGAATTAATAATTGTTCTTCCAAACCATTGTTTGTGTATTTTACCTTCACTATCTAGTTCAAAAACAGCAGAAAAGGTGAGTCTATCTATTCCTTCGTTTAAACTACAAAGTCCATTTGAAAGTTCTTCTGGTAACATCGGGATTGTTCGGTCTACAAGGTAAACTGAAGTTCCTCGAAATCTAGCTTCTTTATCTAAATTAGAATTAAGTTTTACGTAATGAGATACATCAGCAATATGAATACCGATTTCATAAAGACCTTTTCCTGTTTCTTTTATTGATAAGGCATCATCGAAATCTTTTGCGTCTTCTGGATCAATAGTAAAAGTAGGGATGTTTCGCATATCTCGGCGGCCGTCAAGGTCTCTGTCTTCTATACCTTTTTCTGCAATTTTTTTAGCCTCATCTTCTACAACAGAAGGGAAGTTAGATTTAAATCCTTTCTCAAGGGCAATCGCTTCCATTTCAGCATTGTGTTCCATTGGCATTCCTAATACTTTGATAACTTCTCCAATCGGAGATTTTTTAGCATCAGACCATTCAGTTATTTCAACAAAAACTTTTTGTCCTATTTTTGCTTTATTTAATTTTTCTTCAGGAATTATAATGTCAGCATACATTTTTAAATCGCTTGGTATTAAAAAATATGTACTATTTTCTTTTTCAATAACGCCAGAGTATCCCTTTTTAGATCGGCGAACAATTTCAACAACCTCACCTGTATCAGTCATTTGACTTTTTTTAGGATAAAGAATTATTTTAACAGTATCCCCCTGACAAGCAGTGTGAAGAAAACTATGTTCAATCTCTATTGTTTCGCTTCGCTCTTTTACTCTAACGGTTCCAAATCCTTTATGAGATATTGATATTATCCCTTCTAGTGAATGGTTTGTATTATTATTTTTGTTCATTTTTTTCACAAAACTATTATAGCATATAAACACTTGATTCATTGTGGCCTTTATGGTAGGATACTTTTACATATGTTAAAGATAAGATTACAAAGAATAGGGCGCAAGAATGATCCAGCTTTTCGAGTTGTATTAACTGATTCAAAAAATTCTGCTAAAAGTGGCAGATTCTTAGAAATCCTTGGTTCATACAATTTAAAGAAAGGTGAAGTTTTGTTTAAAGCAGATCGTATTGCTTACTGGATAGGTAATGGAGCTCAAGTTTCTGACACTGTTCACAATTTCTTGGTTCATCAAAAATTGATTAAAGGAACAAAAAAGAACGTATTATCAAAGAAAACTCCTACTAAAGCAAGAAAAGAACTTAAAAAATAATAATAAAATCCCCGATAGCTATGCTTTCGGGGATTTTATGTTGCATCACAAAAGCTCTATATGGTACACTATAAGAGAGAGCAGGTTGTAGTCGATACACTGCACTAAAAGAATTAATACTAAAATACTATTATATGGCAGACGACAAAGCATTTCTAGAATATATCGTTAAAGCATTAGTTGATAATCCAAACGATGTAAAAATCGATAGGATTGTAGACGAAATGGGTGTTCTCATTACAATGACAGTAAATAGTGCTGATATGGGTAAAATTATCGGCCGTCAAGGCAATACCGCTAAAGCAATAAGAACATTGCTTCGTGTTATTGGAATGAAAAATAATGCTCGCGTTAATCTTAAGATTAACGAACCAGAAGGAGGACGCGTTGTAAGTGAACATTTAGATTCACCTGTACAAGCAGCTCAAGCTCCAATTCAGATGTCAGCTAGTGAAGCTTCTAAGTCAGTTGACGCAGCATTGGATGACCTTAAAGGAATCTAAAAAAATTAGTAAAACGACCCCATCTGCTTTGTTGCAGTCTCCAGTTGCTCGGTCAATGTAGAATTACTACATCTCCCTCGCATCCTCGACCGCGCCTCGCATCTGGGGCCGTTTTTCTAATTTTATGAATTAATTACAGAAAGTTTCTTTAATTTCTAAAAATACAAATATAAACAGAAAAGCCCGACGGCATAGCCGTCGGGCTTTTCTTGTGTTATTATTCCAGTATGAATTTTCACGTAGTAACATTATTCCCTGAAATGTTTGACTCTTATCTTGGAGAGTCTGTTTTAGGTCGGGCCATAAAGAAAAAGAAAATTTCTGTCTCTTTTGTGAACCCTCGTAAATTTGTTTCTGGTAAATACAAGAAAGTATGGCCAGATGGAAATATCTCAGCTCAAATAGACGAGCGTCCCTATGCTGGTGGTCCAGGGATGGTTATGATGGCCGAACCCTTAATTAAGGCAGTTGAGAGTGTACAGACTTCAATTACGAAGCGATTTTCTAAGTCCTCGGATCTCCTCGCCAAAGACAACCGAAAAATAAAGGGCGAGGCCAGACCTAAAAAATCGCTTCATAATCTTCGTCCAAAAATTCTTGTTATAAATTTTGTGCCAAGTGCTGAGAAATTTACCACCGAGGTTGCCAAGAAAATTTCTAGTAAATATACAGATTTGATTTTAATTTGTGGCAGATATGAAGGAATTGACTCAAGGATGGATAAAATTTTAAAGACGACAAAATATTCCATAGGGGATTATGTTTTAACAGGAGGGGAAATACCTGCGATGGTTTTGATTGATTCTATTTCACGCCAAGTTGAAGGGGTATTGGGTAATTTTAATTCTCGGGAAGAGGAACGTGTTTCCTCGAGTGAGATTTATACTAGACCTGAAATCTTAGTTCATAACAAGAAAAAATACAGAGTTCCGAGAGTTCTTCTCTCTGGAGATCACAAGAAAATAGAAGAGTGGAAGTTAAATCAACTTAAATAAAACATAGAAATAAAAATCAAAACAATTAAAGGCATTATATAACACTTTTACACAGGTGTGTAAAAATGTTATATAATTTATTTAAAAATAATTCTATTTACTTAGTTTTAATATTAAATATTTTTATATTCTCCCTTATTTTTAATTGAACAAGTTTTCTTAAAAACTCTTGTGGAAGTGGTCCTGGTCCTAACCAAAGACTTTGATGTATCATTTTATACCCATATATTTTTATTTGATTTCGGAGCCAGTCGCGTAAGGTTCTTTTTGTTCCAGGAATATCAAAAGATATTATTGTATTAGATGGTGATTTAACTTTAAAAGGAGAGGGAAGATAATTCAGTAAAAATTTTCTTTCGCTATACATTCTACCTTTTTTTGTTATAGTCCAACCATCAGGTGATTTATCTAAATATCCATTTTTGTGTAATCTACCGAGAGCTACTCTGATACTCCCTTTATTGTATCTTTTCATTTCTCTTTCTTTTATAATGGCATGGAAATTTTTCATACTTTTTCCACTCAATAACATTGCTATTAAAAAATCCCCAATAGAATTACTCATATTGTTTAATTGATTTTTATCAGGTTTATTTTCCATATCAATAGTATAACACTTTTACACAGGTGTGGAAAAGTGTTATATATTATTAACGTTACCTCAATAAGGTTTACACTTAAAAGATGAATAACCTTGGTACAAAATATATGTCTCTAAGGGATAAAAAACTAATAAAAATTATCAATAAGAGAAAACAGTTGTTTCTGTAGCCTTAGAATTAGTATTTTATAGGCAAAATATTAACAAATGGCTTTGTCTTTAAGAGAGATTTGGAATAGACAGATTTGTTGTTAAAAATAAACTATTTTAACCCGCTAGCGCAGAGAAAATATGCATTAGTGGGTTTTCTTCTTTAAGTTTAGCCTGAGTTCTAATCTGAATTGCAACACTCTCTAAATACTTCCCTTGGTGTCATATAGCCCAGCCTTTTGCGTGGTCGGTCATTAATTAAGCGGACAGCTCTCTTAACTTCGTATGTAGTAATGGTAGCAAAATAGATA
>JBBRVK010000019.1:0-12342 GCA_038247045.1 Minisyncoccia bacterium
ATTGGGGGCTGCAACTCGACCCCATGAAGTTGGAATTACTAGTAATCGCGGGTCAGACATACCGCGGTGAATACGTTCTCAAGTCTTGTACTCACCGCCCGTCAATTCAAGGGAGCCGGGAATACTCGAAATCTCTCCATACGGAGGGCCTACAGTAAGCTCGGTGACAGGGAATAAGTCGTAACAAGGCACGGGTAGCGGAAGCTGTTCGTGGAATAATTCAATTTGAAATCGATCACTCACTTCTATTTATAGAATGAGCCGATCTTATTGAGTCGATATTATGTGCCTCAATTGAGCACATAATAGACAATGATTTTTGTCTTAAAAGAAATCTGACAAGGAGGGAAAGACCCCTAGAACGGAACAAAATAAAGAATATTTTAAACTCGTTTGATAAAATGATACACACCCACACCCATATTTTTATTGCAGGTATTGCCTGCGTTGTAAACAACTATAAAAATATAGGTGTGGAGGTACAACTATATAAAAAAGAAAAATAAAAATCCCACTAATTGGTGGGATTTTTATTTTTCTTACCATACAATATGTTATTTTCTAATAGAATCAATAAATAAAAAAATGAAAAGAAAATTTTTAGTAGAAAAAATGACGAGAAATAACAATAGTGATTTTCTCTATTATTTATTAGAAGAGACAGAAGGTGGATTATTTTAGCCATCTCTTATTCTTTCTAAATGAGAGATAAAAATAGAGACAAAAATAGTAAACAAATAATAATATAACACTTTTCCACAGCTGTGGAAAAGTGTTATATTGTTATAGGGTAAGAAGTAAGAAATGAAACATAACTAAAAATTCCCTTGATTTAAAATCAAGGGAATTTTTAGTTATGTGCTTGAGCCAGCGGGTGCTAAACTCCAACACAATTGCATATGTGAGTGCAGCCGCTGGCTTAAACACACAAGCGTGCTGCACATTAATAATAGCATTTTTTTAGTGGAAGTTCACATATTGACTGGTATCTTAATATATTATTTAATATGTCTTTTAAATACAAAACACCACCGATTGCTCGGTGGTGTTTTGCTATGCAATTGTTTCAATAAAGTAATTCTATATTGATTATTGGAACTCTTTACTCACTTATCATAGTATAGCAAATTTATGTTGCATTGTCAAGTTTTATATGATATATTTAGTCAGGTTTGTATTTTGGTAGATGCGCCTCGACTATGTCGGGGTGAGGAAAGTCCGAACACTTACTCCGCTTAAAGCGGGGGAATGTAGTGGGTAACACCCATCATGAGTAATCATCGAGGTGCGAGCAGAGACGCTATAATCCGAAAGGGAATAACATCCATCAATGGATGAGTCTTTATATAAGTTTGTAAAAATGAAATTAAAGAGTGAAACGGCTAAATCCTTACATAAGTGCAAGATCGTGTCTCTAAATATTATTTTGAAAAAAATAATATTTAGAGAAGAATCGCTTGAGTAACACAGTAATGTGTTTCCTAGATAAATATTTACCATTTTGTTTTATTTTGCTTTTGCAAAATAAAACAGAGACAGAACTCGGCTTATAAAGTGCAAACCAAATATATGAAAAACACCTTGTCCAAAGCATGGTGTTTTTCATTTGTGTTTATTAAATCATTATGATTAATATAATAGGTTATATATAGCTTTATTGCTTAATATCTATATTAAAAATTGTTTACAAAATTTTTAAAAATATTTATTTAATTAATTTTCATAAAATTTTAATTAATTAAATATTTTTTTATTTTTATTTTTTAAAAAAAAATTTAGAAAAAATAAAAATAAAAAAGTTATCCACACTTTTTTTGAAAAAAGTATTGCAGTTAATTCTTTTATGTAAGATAATATATGTGTGAGTGTGATGAATTTTTTTTACAAAATATTTTTTACAAATTTTTTGTAAGGTCGTGAAGTCACACATCTTTTAAAAATAATTTTTTAAATTTATGGCAGCAAAAAAAGCAAAAAAAGCAGTTAAAAAAGTAGTTAAGAAAGTTGCAAAAAAAGCCGTTAAGAAAGGAAAGAAGTAATTCTTTTCTCTTAGCAAACTCAGAAAATCCCCTCTCTATCGGGGATTTTCTTTTTGTGCTAAAATGATAAAACTATGAGTATATTTAAAAGTATTTTAGGAAATGAAAATGACAGGCAAATAAACAAATGGATGCCTCTTGTTGAAAAAATTAATCTTTTGGAACCTGAGATGAAGGCTTTAGCAATTTCAGATTTTGTAGTAAAAACACAAGAATTAAAAGATAAATTAACAGCGGGGAGTTCACTGGATGATATTCTTCCTGAGGCTTTTGCTTTAGTTCGGGAGGTTTCTTTTCGGGTTCAAAATACACGTCAGTACGATGTTCAGTTGATTGGTGGAATTGCATTGCACAATGGAAGTATCGCTGAAATGCGTACTGGTGAAGGAAAAACTTTAATGGCCACACTTCCAGCATATTTAAATTCCTTAACAGGTAATGGTGTTCATGTTATTACAGTTAACGATTATCTTTCTCGCCGTGACGCTGTTTGGATGGGACCAATCTTTGCATCTATGGGTGTTAGTTGTGCTGTTGTAAATTCAGAAAACAAATCTTACAAATATGACCCAACTCATCACGACAAAGAAGTACCAACAGGAACTGAAATAGAAAGTGATATTAGTTCTTTCAAAGTTCAGTATGAATTTCTTCGTCCGTGTTCTCGGGCTGAAGCTTATGCTTGCGATGTAACTTATGGAACAAACAATGAATTCGGCTTCGATTTCCTTCGTGATAATCTTGCAAGTAATATAGGAGATGTCGTGCAGAGAGGGCATCATTTTGCTATCGTTGATGAGGTAGACTCTATCTTAATAGATGAATCTAGAACTCCACTTATTATTTCCTCGGCAGCCGAAGACTCTGAAGACTTGTATTATACTTTTGCTGATATTGCTAAAAGTTTAATACCTGAGGAAGATTATGCTGTCGATGAAAAACTAAGGGCTATCTCTTTGACTGATATTGGAATAACGAGAGCTGAAGATTTATTGGGTATAAAAGATATTTATACTGAAAAAGGGATTAAATATGTTCACCACCTGGAAACTGCTGTTAAAGCTAGAGCTTTATATGAAAACAATAAAGACTATGTTGTAAAAGACGGAGCTGTAATTATTGTTGATGCTTTTACTGGACGTATGCAACCAGGGCGACGTTGGAGTGAAGGACTTCATCAAGCTATCGAAGCTAAGGAGGGGGTTAAAATTGAAAAAGAAACAAGAGCTGTTGCTTCTATTACTTTCCAAAACTACTTCCGTTTTTATAAGAAGCTTTCAGGTATGACAGGAACAGCTGAAACTTCAAAAGAGGAATTTTTCAAAGTTTATGGACTTAATGTTATTGTTGTTCCTACTCATAAACCTGTAAATAGAATTGATTCTAATGATTTGATTTATCAGTCAGAAAAAAGTAAGTTACTGGCTGTTGCTGAAAAAGTTAAAGAGTTACACACTAAAGGTCAACCAGTTTTAATTGGTACTGTTTCAATTGAGAAAAATGAACTTCTTTCTGCTTATTTAACTCAAGCTGGAGTTCCTCATACAATTCTTAATGCTAAGAATCATGAGAGAGAAGGGGAAATCATTGCAAATGCAGGACGTCTCGGTGCTGTAACTGTTGCTACAAACATGGCAGGCCGTGGAGTTGATATTAAATTGGGTGGTGTTCCTTTTAGTAATGAAGCTTATGAAAAAGTAAAAAGTCTGGGTGGTTTGTTTGTTATGGGAACAGAACGTCATGAAGCTCGCCGTATCGACAATCAGTTGAGAGGCCGTTCTGGACGTCAGGGTGATCCTGGAGAAACTCAGTTTTATGTTTCTCTGGAAGATGATTTGATGCGTATCTTTGGATCTGACCGTATTAAGAATATGATGGGTAAATTTGGTATTCCAGAAAATCAGCCAATTGAAAATCGTTTTATATCTAATGCTATTGAGAATGCTCAAGCAAAGATTGAAGGCTTTCACTTTGATTCACGTAAACATACCTTGGAGTATGATAATGTTATGAATCATCAGCGTAATGTTATTTATAGTCGTCGTCGTGATATGCTAACAGGTGATTATGAAAAGATACAGATATTCCTTGATGACCTTGTTCTTGGGTATCCATATCTAATTGAAAAAATAAGCGAAAAACGTCAATCTATTGGTGATGCTGTCTTTTATGAGACAGTTCGAAAGATTATTCTGTATATTACTGACAACCTTTGGGTTGAGCATTTAGAGACAATGGAATACACACGTAGCTCTGTGAATCTTCGAGCTTATGGTCAGCGTGAACCATTGATTGAATACAAGAAAGAAGGCTTAAGATTATTCAAGGAAATGGAACAAGTCTTTCGAGAGCAAGTTGCTTCCTTAATAACAACCCTGGATGTTAATGTTGAGAGTTCAAGTAATCAAAATATCGAAGAAAAACCAGCTTTAATCTTAAATTCAGAAAAAGGAGGGGATGAAGGGACCATAAGAGTAGGTGAAAAGATTGGCCGAAATGACCCATGTTCCTGTGGCTCTGGCAAGAAGTATAAAAACTGTCACGGGAAAGATTTATAGCAAATATCCTTATAAATTAGCGTTTTTATAATACATAATGGTAAATCTGTCAAAAATCAGCTAATATCCTTATTTTAAAGGCTAATTACACAATATAAAGTACTAAGTTGTCAATCAACTAAACATAAAATACCCTTATATAATAAGGGTATTTTATGTTTGACGGTAGTGAAAAACGTGTTCTAACTATTGACTTTTATATGGCTTCGTGCTAATATATTCCCGGGTCCAAATGTGTTGTCATTCTGATGATACATTAGGATTTTTTTACTTTAATCTAAATTTGCTATCTGTATTGATAATAAAAGCTAGATTAATGTGAACCCTGGCAAGGCGTCTGACGGAACGTAACCGTTAACTATGAATAAACAGAAAATAATACGTTATTTGCAGTCGATAGTAGCTATTCCTATGTTAGCTGTGGCGTTGCCACTTTCAGGAATGCCGTCTATTCAAAATACGACTACAATTAGCAGTAATAATATTGAGGTTGTCGACTCTGTGATAACAACACAAGAGCAAGATAATCTTAAAAAACAAGCCGAGCATGTAGATGCGTACTTTGCATCTCACGATGCACCACTTGAAGGCTATGGAATGAAGTTTGTTTTAGAAGCTAAAAAGAATGATATAGATTGGAGATTACTCCCAGCTATAGCTATGCGTGAGACGACAGGAGGTAAACAAGCATGCAAAAATCCTAAAGCACCTAATAATAACTTTGGATGGGGTTCATGCAAGAGAGGATTTGAGTCAGTTGATCAGTCAATTGAACACATCTCTAAAACTCTTAGTGGAAACAATCCAACTGTAAAACATTATAAGGATGGAATGACAACTGAACAGATATTAAAGAAATATAATCCAGACTCAATAATTCCAGGGTATTCAAAGCAGGTTATCAAAATAATGAAGACGATAGATGCTGATGAAGCTATAATTTAATTAAATAACAAAAAGCCCCGCCAACGAAGTTGGCGGGGCTTTTGTTATATTTTCTTAAAATTATCAATCATGATACTCTTCTCTCCATTTCTCTCTGTGACTTTTCCCTGAAGGGCAATAATAGTATCTTTTTCTAGCAATAGCTTGTTGGCTTCATAAAGCTTAGTGAAGACAACGGCATCGATGGTTCCAGTGTAGTCAGAGAGCTTGATAAAGGCCATACGGTCATTTTTTTTCGTTGTAACGATTCGTATGTCATCTATGATAGCAGCGACTGTTATGGGCGAGTTTACCTTCATCTCCTCTCGGACTTTTTTAATCAAAGTTCCAAATTTTTCAATTTTATCTTTATAAGCATCTAGTGGATGTCCAGAAATATATAGTCCCAATAAATCTTTTTCCCAGGTTAGTTTTTCTTGGTTCGTCTCTTTCTCTTGGTCGTTGAGTGATAATTTAACCTCTATTCCACCGATTTCTCCAAAGAGTGAATCTTGAGTCCCAGAGCCACGTGATTCTTTGTTAAAAGAAATAAGTCTTTCTAGGTTTCCGATTATCATATTTCGATGATCTGCAAAGTCATCCATTGCTCCGCATTTAGCTAGAGCTTCAACAGATTTTTTATTAAGATTTTTGTGATTAATTCTCTCGAAGAAATTAGCTAATGATTTAAATTTTCCATTTTTCTTTCGTTCTTCGATGATGGAGTCAGCAATATCAACTCCGAGATTTTTAATATTATAAAATCCGAAGCGGATAGTTCTATCTGTTTTGTGTTCACTTCCTTTTATAACTGTAAATCCACCATAACTTTCATTTATGTTTGGTGGTAGAACTTTAATATTCATTTTTTCACACTCATGAATAATTTCAGCAACTTTTTCGATATCCCCAGATTCTGATGTCATGATAGCTGTCATATATTCAACAGGGAAGTTAGCCTTCATATAAGCTGTCTGATAAGCTACGAGTCCATAACTTGCAGCATGGGCCTTCCCGAATCCATAAGCAGCGAATGGTTCAATGAGTCCCCATAGCTCTTGGGACTTTTTTTCGCTTAAGCCATTTTTAATGAAACCAGCCAGCAATTTTTCTTTTTCTGCTTGCATGACTTCAGGAATTTTCTTACCCATAGCCTTACGAAGTTTATCGGCTTCAAGCCATGAATAGCCAGCTAAACCAATGGCTGTCATTAAGACATCATCTTGATAGGTGATGATTCCGTAGGACATGCTCAGAATATCCTTAAGCCTTGGGTCTATAAATGATATAAATTTAGGATTATTTTTACGTTTAATATATTCTGGAATCATTTCCATCGGACCAGGACGGTAAAGGGCAACCATGGCATTAATATCATGGATAGTGGAAGGACGAAGTTCTTTTAAATATCTAGTCATACCAGAGCCATTAAGTTGGAATAGTCCCATGGTCTCTCCACGAGAAAGCATTTCAAAAGTTTTTTTATCAGCAAGATTAAGCGTATCAATATCTATATCAACCTTGTGAATTATTTTTACTAGTCGAACTGCTTCAGCCAAAATTGCTAAGTTTTTAATTCCCAAGAAGTCGAATTTTGGTAGTCCGGCATCTTCAATGCTGTACATATCGTACTGAGTAATAATGTGTCCACCTTTTGGATCATATTGAACTGGAGTAAATTCATAAAGGGGTCGAGGAGCCATAACAATACCAGCGGCATGAACAGAAATATGTCTGACGCAACCTTCCATTTTTTTAGCGAGGTCAATTATTCTTTTTGTGTCTTCTTCTGTTTTATAGGCAGCTTTAAGTTCTGGAACTATCTTTATAGCATGTTCAATCGTCATGGCTGTCCCCTGAGATCCAAGTGGAATCATGGAAGAAATACGATCTCCAACATTGTATGGATACCCGAGGGCACGAGCTACATCCTTAACAGAACCTTTGGCCATCATGGTCCCGAATGTTCCTATTTGTGCTACTTTATCATCTCCGTATTTTCTTTTAGCATAAGCAATTACTTCATCTCGACGATTATCAGCGTAGTCCATATCTATATCGGGTAATGATGGACGTTCGGGATTTAAGAATCTTTCAAATGGAAGTTTATATACAATTGGGTCGACCTTTGTAATACCAGTTAGGTAAGTTGTAAGTGATCCTGCCACTGATCCTCGAATATTTGTGTAAATTCCATTGTCACGCGAAAATTGCAAAAGATCAGACACCACTAAAAAATATGCAGGGTAGCCTTTTTGTCTAATGATTTTAAGTTCATATTCCAATCTGTCTACATATACTTGGGTTTTTTCAAGCTTTCTAATTTCGAATCCTTTATAAGCTAGCTCTCTTAAAACTTCATCTGCGGTTTTTCCTTCAGGAATTGGAAAGTCGGGGAAGTAGGCTGTGCCTAATTCAAGATCATATTCTTCACACAAATCAGCTACCATTTTTGTATTAGATACAGCTTCAGGAATATCTTTAAAATATTTAAAAGCAGTTTTCTCGTCTATTAAAGAAAAGTCATCTTCTGGAAATTCAAACTTAGTTCCTTCTTTTCCATCCATTACTCCTGTATTAACAGCGAGGAGGGTATGATGTGCTTGAAAATCATCAATACATAAATAATGTGAATCTTGCCCTGCAACAACAGGAATATTAAATTTCTTAGAAAGAGCAATAATGCCTTTTCTTAATTTTTCATCATTATCTACATGAGGGTGAGAATGAACTTCAAGAAAATAATTTTCCTTACCGAAAATTTCTTGATGTTCTTTTATTAGATTTTCAGCTTTTTCATTATTACCGGCTAATACTGCTTGAGATAGTTGACTTCCCATACACCCAGATAAACAAATAATTCCTTCGCTATATAAACGGAGGACTTCTTTGTCCATTCGAGGTTTGTAATAGTAACCTTCGAGGTTGGCGATTGTAACCAATCGCATTAGGTTTTTGTATCCTTGTTTTGTTCGAGCTAAGAGAGTTAAATGGTAACGCTTATTGTCTACTCCAGGTTCTTTGTCAGCTCTGCCACGTTCCGCGATATAGGCTTCTATGCCGATAATTGGCTTAATTCCAGCCTTGTGGGCTTCTTTATAAAGCTCAATTGCTCCATACATATTTCCGTGGTCAGTGATGGCTATGGCGTTCATGCCGTTCTTTTTAGCAGTTTTAACCATGTCTGGAATTTTTGAAAGTCCGTCCAAGAGAGAGTAATGGGAATGAGTATGAAGATGTATGAAATTTGAATCTAGCTGTTTTTCCACTTTATTAGTATAGCAAATATTGGTATAATTATTAAATATGAAAAAAATAATAAAAATCTTTTTGTCTATTATTGTAATTGTATGGATTGGTTTTGAATTAGTAAATTATGGTGAATATATTGTAGTTAAAAGTAATTGGGATCAGAAGCAAGAGATTCACCCGATACCTATGCCTGGACCTTCTTATAGACCAATTGCCTTGCAGTTGTTTTATCAACTGTTTCCTTTTGTTGCCCCTAAAGATATTTGTCCTAATTGTAATTATAAGCCAGTAATATATTTATATCCTACAAAAACTGAAAAAGTAAAAGTGGAATTAGACTACGATGGAACTTTGATTGCAGATTATCCAGCTTATGATTATTCTCAAAAAGGATGGAACGTTACAGCATATCCAGATGGAAAGATAATTAATGGAGATGGAAAAGAATACAGTTATCTTTTCTGGGAAGGTAAACCTGCCCAAAGTGTTAATTATGATTTATCAACAGGATTTGTTGTTAAGGGTGAAGATACTATTGATTTCCTACAAACCACATTATCAAAAATGGGGCTAACTCCAAAAGAATACAATGAGTTTATTGTTTATTGGTATCCAAAGATGAAAAACAATAAATATAATCTAATTCATTTTGCTGAGGAAGAATATACAAAAAATGCACCACTTAACATTACTCCCAAACCAGATTCCATGTTACGTGTATTTATGGTATATAAATCATTAAATAATATAGTTGATGTTAAACCAGAAGTTATTAAATCGTTTACACGTAAAGGATTTTCTGTTATTGAATGGGGTGGAACAGAATCAATTGAATAATGGATAAAAATATAAAATACATTGTAGGCATAGATGAAGTTGGGCGTGGTCCAATTGCAGGACCGGTGGCTGTATGCGCGTTTTTGTGCGTAATTGAGAATTATGACTTAATAATTAAAAATGCCAAAGAAGAACTTAATTTACCACTCCGTGATTCAAAGAAGTTTTCAAAAAAGCAGAGAAAGAAATGGTTTGAATTTTTTAAATTACAAAAAAAAGAAGGAAAGTGTGATTATGCTGTTTCTTACGTCTCACCTGAGAATATTGATAAATTTGGGATAGCTCCTTCAATTAAAAAAGCACTAGAGAAATCTTTAGAAAAATTATCTTCGTCGGATATTCTTTTTGAGAAGTCCTCGGATGAGGGAGGGCGAGGGATCATGCTATCTCGAAAAGAATATCCGACTACTCTTAGTATTTTTCTTGATGGCGGTTTATATGCTCCGAGTGAGTATGTTAATCAAAAGACATTCATAAAAGGGGATGAACTATATCCTATTATTTCATGTGCTTCAATTGTGGCAAAAGTTTCCCGAGATAAAATAATGACAGATTATGAAAAAGAATTTCCCGGCTATGGTTTTGATAAACATTCAGGTTATGGTACTAAAGCTCATTATGAAGCCATAAAAAAACACGGCCAAACTCCAATTCATCGCAAATCTTTTATTCATATTCTCCGCTAGGCCTTGCCTAGCGGAGAATGCTTTTGTATAATATAACTATGTCTATTCGTAAGGTAAATTTTGTAAAAGGAGAATATTATCATATCTACAATAGAGGAAATGATAAAAAGATAATCTTTAAAGATAGTGAAGATTATAATCATTTCATCGGATTAATTTATGTTTGTAATCAGATTGATAATTTTAAAAGTGATAATTTAAAAAAGGATCAAGGTTTACTTAATTTTATTAAAAATACAAAGTTAGTTGATATAGGTTCTTATTGTTTAATGCCAAACCATTTTCATATTTTAATTACTCAGGTTGAAGAAGGTAGTGTTACTAAATTTATGCAAAAATTATCTACCGCTTATGTTATGTATTATAATAAAAAATACAAAAAGAAAGGTAGTTTATTTGAAGGAAAATTTAAAGCAGAACATGTTAATAATAATAGATATTTAAAATATTTATTCTCTTATATACATTTAAATCCTGTAAAACTTATTATAAAAGATTGGAAAGAAAAGGGAATAGAAAATAAAAATGAAGTATTAAATTATTTAAGTAAATATAAATATTCAAGTTATTTGGATTTTTTAGGAGAAGATAGGATTCAAAATAAAATTTTAAATATTGGAAGTTTCCCGAATTATTTTTTGGCAAAGAATAAATTTAAGAAAGAAATATTTGAGTGGTTGAGCTACTCTCCGCGAGGCAAGGCCTAGCGGAGAGTAGCTGGTGATTATAGTTTTGTTAAAAATAAATGTAACTGGTAATTTTTAGAAATTTTTATTAAGCCAAATATTGATTGATTTTTTATCATCTTTTAACCAGGATGCGTTTGATTCTATTTTTTCGTAAACTTGTTCGAGGGTTCTCTCTGCTCCAGGGGCTACATTTTTAGCAAAGAATTTTTTAGCATCTAACAAGTCTTTTGTTTTTGTGTGATTTCCAAGTGGAGACAATAGACTAGATAAGAAGTGTCCACCTTCGCCATATTTTTTTATAATTATTGGCCAGGATTTTCTGATAAACTTCCAAGTCAAATCCTTACCATCAATATTTTGCCAAACGCTGGTGATTATAAAGGGAGCATCTTGGATCTTAACAGATTGTGATAAAGAAAATTTTAAGGTTTTAGTAAGAATATTTTTATCACTAAATAATCCCATAGCCCTTGCATATCTTTCTTTTTCTTCATTAAGATTTTCTTCTTTATATAATTTTTCAAATTTTTTCCATTCTTTATTCCCTCCATTTTTTGCCACAATATTATAAACAACACTACGGATATCAGCAGGAATCATTTGGTTTTTCATATTAGCAAATAGTTTTTGTGCCTCCTTAATAATTCTTTTATCACCATAAAAAGCAGCTTCGGAAAGGGCAAGATTTCTCAAGAAGACAATAGAATGACCTTCTTTTTCTTTTTTATTCCAACTCATCTTTGTTGCTATGGGAGTAAAAAGAGTTAATGCATAACGAGAATATATTTCCTTGTATGTTTCATTTGAAATAAGATTATAAATTTTATTTACACCGGAGGCTATTTCAGACCAGACAATAAACTCAGTTTCATTTTTAAATACCTGCGCAAAATCTAAAGTCTCAATTGTTTTTATGTATCCACCTTCTGCTAATGCAAATAAATCTCGGATGATTCCTAGTCTGTCTTTAACAGAAAGACTACCATTCTTTATTTCTTCCTTAAGTTTCGCTAATGTTTCAGCATCGTATCGAACTCTAACAAAGGAACCTTCTTCTTTATTAATTTTACCAATACTTGTTCCAATAAGGGGTATTGATTTTTTAGTAAACAAAGTTTTAAAAACCTCGGAGTCTTTTTCGTTTAAAACTCTATTGCTTTCGTAGCTAATAGGTATCTGCCATAAAATATTATTTTTATTTTTCTTTGCGGAAATTCTACTAGAGAAAAATCTTTCTTGAGTAATCCAAAAACCATTATCCTTTTTGACGGTAGACAGGAGGGGGTATCCTGTTTATTTTGTCCAAGTTTCCATTAATTTTACGACCGGCTCTTTGCTGGCCTTCTCAAAAGAAGTC
>JBBRVK010000020.1:0-12136 GCA_038247045.1 Minisyncoccia bacterium
CCAATATTCTTTTGTCTTTTTACTTAATTCCATAATAATCTTTCATGCAATAATCTTCATCTAGAACTAAGGTCATATTTAATGCATCCTCTGGAGTTATCCAAATAAAAGTCTTATGTTCATCTTTTGAAATTTTGATATCCGGAATTTCTTGTAATTCTATGTGAAAATAATGATAGAAAAAATTTAAACCAAGATGAGAAACATAAAATGTTTTATGAAAATTTAAATCCTCTTCTCTAATTACAAGACCTGTCTCCTCTTTTAATTCTCTAGCCATAGCTTTTGTTTTATCTTCCCTTACGGAGTCTAATTTACCAGCAGGAAGACCCCATTTACCTCCTTGAGGTTTATGAATAAGTCTATTAAGTAAAAGTATTTTATTATTAGATTCAACGACACAACCAACAACCTCCATGTTTGGAATAAAACCTTCTGGTTGTTCGTTGTAAATCATAATTATAAGTCCAAATTTGCCATTTTGGCGTGAGATTGAATAAAAGATTTACGAGGAGGAACTTCAGACCCCATTAACATATCAAAGACTTTATTGGCTTCTTCAGCATCAATTATAGCCACTTGTTTTAGAACGCGATTTCCAGGATCCATCGTAGTTTCCCATAATTCATCAGCGTTCATTTCTCCGAGACCTTTATAACGCTGAACATGAATCTTTACATTTCTTTTATTTTTAGGATCTTCAACTGTTTCTTCTTCCTCTTCTTCACCCGGTGTTTCTGTATCAGCATTTTCTTCTTTTAATAATTCTTCAAGAGAAGGGGCATCTTTACCAAGAATTTTATCCCGTTCTTCATCAGTATAAGCATAAGAAACTTCTTTTCCTTTCTTTATTTTAAATAGAGGAGGTTGAGCAATATAAATATAACCAGCATCTATAATTGGACGGAAATATCTATACATTAAAGTTAAAATCAAAGTTCTAATATGAGCTCCATCAACATCGGCATCTGTTGCTAATATTATTTTATGATAACGCATCTTTTCAAGATCAAAAGTATCACCAATAGAAGTTCCCATGGCAATAACTAAATTTTTAATCTGTTCAGAACCAAGCATTCGGTCAAGACGAGCTCTTTCAACATTCAAAATCTTACCTCGAAGTGGCAATATAGCTTGGGTCTTTCTATCTCGTCCCATTTTAGCTGTACCACCAGCGGAGTCTCCCTCCACAATGAAGAGTTCAGCAAGTGCAGCTTCTTTGACCTGACAGTCAGCAAGTTTACCAGGGAGAGTCATTCCTTCAAGGGCTCCCTTACGTAAAATAGAATCCTTGGCAGCTTTAGCAGCCTTACGAGCACGGAGTGCAAGAAGAGACTTGCCTATTATCTGTTTCGCTTCATCAGGATTTTCTTCTAGGAAATTTGAGAAGGCATCACCAAAAACTGTTGTAACAGCACCTTGAGCCTCAGTAGAACCAAGTTTAGCCTTTGTCTGACCCTCGAATTGAATTTCACGTAATTTTACAGAAACAGCAACTGTAAGACCCTCAAGAACGTCGTCGCCAGTAAGACCACCATCTGCTTCTTTGATTAAATTATTCTTTTTACCATAGGTATTAAGTACACGAGTAAGCGCAGTTTTAAAACCTGTAATATGAGTACCTCCTTCAGGATTGTGAATATTGTTAGCAAAAGGAATTATATTTGAACTGAAA
Source organism: Minisyncoccia bacterium (assembly GCA_038247045.1). Taxonomy (GTDB): domain Bacteria; phylum Patescibacteriota; class Minisyncoccia; order Phycocordibacterales; family UBA9973; genus UBA8515. Next base: position 1,676 of record JBBRVK010000020.1, read on the forward strand.
TTATCTATATACTGAAGAGCTACTTCAACTCCTACTTCATCAACTTCTTTTTCTACATAAAAAACAGTAGAGTGAATTGGCTTTTCAGCTTTATTGTAAAATTTAACAAGAGAAACAAGACCTCCTTCGAAATAAAAAGTTGTTGAAGGAATCTCAAGTCCAAGCTCAGAAAACCAGAAGGCATTTTCATAATCGCTACTCTTACCCTTACCTCCGGTTATAGGATCCCATTCACGTGCATCAATAATATCAATACGAAGCCCTTTTACTAAATAGGCTTGTTGACGTAAGTGTCCAATTACAGTATCCCAATCAAACCTAACTTGTTTGAAAATTTCCTCATCTGGCTGGAAAGATATTATCGTTCCGTGCTCTTTGGAACTTCCAACTTTTTTAACAGCAGATTTACGAATACCTTTTGAATATTCTTGAATATATTTACCTCCCTCTCTGTGAACTTCTGCTTTTGTGTAGATAGAAAGCGCATTAACAACTGATGCTCCAACACCATGAAGACCTCCGGAAACTTTATAACCACTATCATCACCCCCGAATTTACCTCCGGCGTGTAGTGTTGTCATAACTGTTTCAAGAGCAGAAACTTTTGTTTTAGAGTGGATGCCAACTGGAATACCACGACCATTATCAGTAACACGAACAGAATTGTCTGGTAACATTACCACCTCAATATGGTCACAAAAACCACCCATCGCTTCATCGCGTGAGTTATCAAAAATTTCCCAAACTAAGTGATGTAATCCTTCTACTCCAGTTGAACCAATATACATCCCTGGACGGCGTCTAACAGGTTCAAGTCCTTCAAGCACTGAAATCTGATCTGCCCCATAATCATTACCCTTTTTTATCTTTGCTTCTTCTTTTTTTGCCATAAATAATTTAAAATACCCTTATTATTGGGTAAAACACTTATCTATTATATCAAAAAATCACTCAGATGACTAGTGCCATCTGAGTGATTTTAACCATAATAATAAGGCTATTTTAGAATTATCATATTTCTTCTATTAATTACCTTCTTTAGGATAATTTAGATCATCTTTGTTTTTTACTTGAATGAGTTTTGGCTGAAAAAAGATTCCATAAGAAGGTTCTTTCTCCTCATTCACATTGTGGTCATCTTCAACTTTTTCTACTTCTTCTTTATTTTCTTTAGGAATTTCACTTAAAGGAATAATAATTCCTTCTTTTTTATTAATTTCTTCATTTGTAGAAATTACAACTTTTTCTCTGGAATTTACATCTTTTTTATTATCATCAATATCAACAATTCCAAATTTCTTATATGCTAATTCTTCCATGTTAATCAAATTTTTATCCAAAAATCTTCTAAATCTTCTAAGGTGATGTAGTCCATATAATAGAATTAATATAAACAAAAGAATTAAAGCAATTATTGGAATTATCAATGAAAGATAAGACCCAAACTTCTGGATGAAATAACTTAGCCCCTGTTCTTTGTTTATTATTTGAATAGGACTTGTATAGTCACTACTTTCACTATTAGGAACTCCTGCCCTTGCCACAATAGAATAAGTTCCCGCCGGTAATTTATCATCTGGATTATAAATAAATTTACCATTATTATTTGTGTAAACATGATCAATAATAGTATTACCATTAGCCGTATTTCTAATTGATAATTCAATATCAACAATAGGATCTGCGATACCCTTCAAAACCATAGGTTCCCCGACATACAGACTCGCAGGATAAGAAGTTATGACTGGAACTTTCAAAACAGAAGTAGAAAAATTCAAAAATCCACTTAATACGTTTGAGGAAGTATCCATTGCCATAACTTTAATAATATGAACCCCCTCACTTAGCACTGGTGCTTGGAAAATATGAGTTCCATCATCTGTCCAAATTATCGGATTTTTAAAATCTATCTGCATGGAATAAGAATTATCCGCAACAGGCCTTGTGGACGTTATTAAAAATTTATTTGGAAAATATTTAAATGGATCATTTTTAATTTCTGAAATCGTGATATTTAAATCTTTTGCTGAATCCTTAACAACATATGTCTCAGTTTTTAACACAGCATTTGATATTCTTAAATTACTTGAACCTTTACTAGAAAGAACTTCTGTCCCATTACCATCATTAGCTAAAATTGAGGCTGAATTAAAACTTAGAGTTGCTGGTCCTATTTTTTTTGCTTTAAAAATTAGAGTAACTGCCGTGCCGTTATTGCCAGAGTAACCATTTAAAATTACTCCTTCAAAGGAAGCTGTTCCATCAATATTAGAAAATGTTGGTTCTTTGGCCCATAAATTAATAATTGAACCAACCTTAGAGACAGCAGAGAGAGATAACATATCGCTAGGATATTTTATTTCAGCTGAGATAGCATTTACAGATTTAGCGTCTGCGCCTACATACACTTTTATATTTAAGGTATCACCAACATTATAAGAACCATTCCCCGGAATAAATCCAATAGTAGCAGCTTCTGTATAAAAAAGAGGAAGAAAAAAAGATATAAAAATTAAAATGGATAATTTTATTATATATTTATTTATATTTTTCATATCTTTTTTTAATAAAAAATAAAGATGCAATAATAAGAATAATTAAGATAGAAACATAGATATTCCAGAATGAAAATAACTTATAAGGCAATTGGTCAATATTGATAACAATACTAGAGTCTGAGTAATTTGTTGCTTGTATACTAATTATACTATGTCTAGATTGATCTTCCAATAGATAAGGACTCTCTATTTTTTTCCAAGGCCGTCTACCTTCTTTTATTAAGACCTCTTTTATACCAGTAAGACTATCTTTGGCCTCATAAACTAAAACATATTTGTTGTTATATAAATTTGGGTCACGAATTATATTAGCAGTTAACTCTGGAGTTTCATCATTTTTAGTTTTATAAATATAATTATTTGACACACCTGAAACTGTAATTGCGATATTAGAGTCTAAAATATTTTCAAGTGTCCCAGCTCCATCATTTAAGGTTGTCAAAAATTTTGAAGTTGTAATCAAAGAATTTCCTTCATTTTTACCTTCAAAAATAAGACGTACAATTAACCCCGGCAACTTATTGTCTGGATTAAAAGGGTCAATAACCCCACTAAAACCGTTAGGCATAATACCAGAAAACTCTAAAGTTTCATTATTTAAAACTGGTTTCTGTATCCATAAATTTACCATCGATTTACCCTCTTCTGCCCTCACAAAAGAAAAACTATCCTTTGAAAAATTTACAGAGCCTTCAATTCCATTAACTGTTTTTCCTTCCGTATCTAACAATATATCAACATAAAATTGCTCACTCTTTCCGATTGAATTATTAGAAGGAACAATAGAAATCGTGGAAGATTCAACTTTTTGATTTACAAAAAGTAAAAATATGGATAAAAATATATATATTATTGTTTTAAATTTATTCATAAATTATCCAGTCCAATTAAAGGCCATTATACTAAAATCAACCAATGTCACCCTTCCATCTCCGCTTAAATCAACTTTATTTGGAGGGTTTAATTTTTTATACCAATAGGCCATAATTGAAAAATCAATAAGATTAACTTTATTGTCACAATTCAAATCTCCTCTTAATGTTCCACAAGAATTTGAATTATCTTGCATCCTTGAAACGAGACCAACAATAAACGGGACTTCTCTACTGATTGCGATCACCTCATCTTTGGCTATTTTAGATTTAACATCATGATTTCCATATTCAAGAGGCGTTGTATCCATATTATATTTATACAAACCAGTAGCGTCAGTTTTAGTATTTTTCAAAATTTCTTGGTCTGAATGAAAAATAACACCTAAATCAGCATTTGGAATTGTTTGTCCATAAACCATTAAATTATCACCTTTTTTTACTTGTGATTTATCTACATTAATAGTCGGCGAAAGAAATATTCCAGCAATATTAACCGTCGTTCCCGCAGTAACATAAACCGGAAAAGAAAAAGATAAAGATTTTACCCCATTTACATCTTCCCCGTAAACGGAAAAATTATAGGTATCTGTTGCTAGATTGTTTATTGATACAGAAAAGCGAGCATTAGGGTCTGCTACTGTTGTTATAGCAATCTGACCATCTTTAAGAATCGTAACTTTTGAATTTGGGTAAGCCATTCCGGAAAAATTTACAGAAGTTGGAATTGAGATAGAACCTCCACCTCCTCCGCCACCACCAGAAGGAGGTGGTGTTATATTATTAACAACCTGTGCTGATATTGTTACAGTTCTGGGGCCTCCTGTAATAGGAAAAGCCACGACTAATTGAGGGATTAATAGAGAAAAAAATAATAGAATAAATATAAACTTATTATAAAATATCTTAAACATGACTGGCATCGTTTGGTAAAGAATTACCAGCACGAGCCATTTTTATTATATATCTGTTATACTTTTTAATTAGATTTATACCAATAAAAAAAACAATGATTAATATAATGAAAACTATTAGAAGTAATTGCCAAGGAAATACAAAGAAGAAAGTACTCTTTGTACTATGAGTTCCAGATGTGCCATAAACTAAATCAAGATTAGCTACATATGGTCCTACAGCAAAATTCTTCCACTGGTAAGATACCTTACTAAAAAAAGATAAAATGTTATTACTAGGTATTTTTATATTTGATTTGTCAGAATTTTTAGCCCAATCTATATCGAAAAGTCTAGTACTATGTGGAAGAATATTTCCTGAAACAGAGTTAGCATCTATATGGGCAGTTGGAAAATAAACCATATTATGAATCGTAATTTCCCCATCTGGTTTCACACGATCATTTCCATCATTTTTAAATCGATACTGAAATGACACTGGTAAAGAATTATAAAACTTAATATTGTCTTTAGTTTTAAAATCAGATAAACCTCCCGCTTCGAGAACATCACCACTGACTGTCAAAAGAACAAGTGTTCCAGTTTTTGCTCCGACGGAAACCTGTCCGCCGTCTTTTGCGTCTGGATTACTACCAAAAAATACGACAGCAAAGTGACCCCCAGCATAAGCATCTTTTGGTATATTGATAGTCAATGGAATTGTCTTTGATTTTCCCGCTTCTAAAACGACAGATTCACCCGCATTCATCCAAGTGCCTAAATCACTTTTAGGTTCAACGAAACGAGGGCTACCTGTCTCACCTTGAGCTTCAAAATTAGAATAAGAAATATAATAAGTCTCCGAAGAGTTTTTACTATCATTAAATAAAGTAATATCTTTTGTAATTGTTGTTCCTGGATCACCACTTACTTCAAGTCTAGCTGGTGAAATAGTTAAAGCTGAAACCTTCCCCACAAAAATAAATCCAAAAAACGCTACAAATAGTGTTATTTGGATTATTATATTTGTAATTTTTTTATTTAATTTCATTTTGGTAAATTTACTGGATTAGAAGTTACCTGTTGCAACGTATGTATTTGATGTTGAGTAACTTCCTGCTTCTGTTAAGGCTGCAATGTTAGCAAGATAACGAACTGAATAGGTCGTATTGGATGTGGCAGCTGCTGCTGTAGCTAAAGTAGCAGGAGTGAGCGCTGTCGCAGTATAAGCAAATTGACCAGCTGTAGCATATGGAGATGAAACCACTCCAGTACCACCAGCTTTAGTGATTGATATTCCAAACTGCTCACCTCCAGGAGTTGGAGCGGTAGCAGCAGGAAGGGCTGTAATTGAATTTGCACCAGAAGTTAGAGTATCACCCTGAATACTAACAGTGTATCCTGTTGGAGCATTTGTTCCCGCAACAAAATTTATAGCTTCAACTTCAGTTGTTTGAGTACAGTTCCCTGGTGGATTTGTTGTTGTTGCGTAACAGTTAGTTCCAGTTCCTAATCTTCCGAAATAAATAGCATTATTTGAAAGTGAAAATGAAATACTACCTAAAACTTCAGCAGAAACAGCAACGACTCCGTTTGAAATTATTGCCATTGAGATTGCTCCTGTATCACCAAAATTACCTGTAATACGAAGTACGGTTGTTCCAACTACACCGTTTGTTATTTTATTCGTACCGTTAAAAGTAATAGTAATTACATGTCCAGCGATAACTGTTCCTGAACCAGTAGTAAAAGTAATAGCAGGATTAGTATTTGCAAAACCCCAATTAGCTCCTGTTGGAACCCCAGCATTTACTGTGATAGGATTTGCTCCATCCAAAACTGTTACGTCTGTAGAAGCTAATCCTGTGGTTGAAGTACTATTATCAAAAGTAAGAATAATAGTCTTACCTGTGGCAATACCTGTAGGAGTAGTGAACTTAATCACATGACTAGATGTCGTACTGGCGGTTAAATTACCAACTGTATCTGACATAACAGTCAGATTTGCGGCATTAGCCGACTTTGGAAACGCAAAACCAGAAGAAACAAAAACAAGAGCCAACATTAAAACCGAACTTATAATTTTTTTAATCATACACTTTAGATAGATTAATTGATAATTTAATACTTTATACAATATCATTATAACATAAACAACAATTACAACTACTAGTTATCCACAGTTTTTAGAAATTTGCGGTCACAACGTAAGTTAGGTTGGTGGAATAATTTCCAGGATTAAGAAGTGAATCTATTGTCGCGACTGTTCTTATTGAATAAGTTGTTGTGACTCCATTACCTGTATTAGCAAAAGCAACAGTTTTATCAGTCGTACTGTTTGCATCATAAGCAAATCCTGAACCACTGTAAGGCGACACAACACTACCATTACCTCCAGTTGCAACCGCCCTCAAACCAAAAGCTTTAGAACCAACAGATGGAGTTGTGTTTGTTCCTCCAATGGGAGTAATAGCAATAGCCCCATTTTTCAAGGTATCGCCTCTGACATACAGCCCATACCCAGCTGGAGCATTAGTACTAATTGAAATATTTAAAGATTCTGCTTCAGAAGAACTACCTGTTCCACTGGGAGTAGCATAACGCAAACCTGTCGGTATTAGATTTCCAAAGCCAATACTATTACTACTGATATTAAAAGAAATTCTCTGAGAAAATATTTTAGCGCACACTTTATTGTTATACGCTGTCGGGATTCCTACTTGAGAATTAGTTGGTGTTTTTTCCATTGAAAATAATGTCGTGTCGTAACCATTACAATTTGTAGCTTGATTTCCAACCGTGATAACATCTCCCGCAAAAGAACTTGAGAGGCAGGCATTATTCCCATAAAGTGACTGACTCGGTAATTCAACATGGGCATTAGTCACACCTGAGAGTTTTGCAAAATTTTCACTATTACTAACTGCACAAGAATTTCCTAACCCTGTGATTCCAGTACAACAAACCACATTGTTATTATACACAGCAGTAGACTGACTTGGAAGCTCAGCATGAGCATTTGTACTTCCTGACATACGCAACATTACAGTTCCTGCCCCACACAAACCCGCAGTTGTTACCGAGCAAGAAAGTGCTGCATAAGAATATGCTAAGGGGAAAAATAGTACAGCAAAAAAAGCTGTTAGATATGATAAATATATAATTTTTTTATTTAAATTTAGCATTTTAATATTAATATTCTGAAGAGTATCTAAATAATATTATTTTTTAGATGGGTTTTTATTTGTTGATGAAGTTTCAACTACGGGATTAGATACTCCAACGTTAGTATCAAGATTTGGGGTCGAAGATATATTAGATATGTTTGGATTTATTGTTTTTGAATTATCCGAAATAGGAGCTGTGTCTATGACTTTATTTATGTTTGGACGGTATAAAATAGCCTTGCTTGATTTTGAATAAATTAAAACCTTGTCCCCTTTTTCTGAACGACTAAAGAAAGATTGACTCTTAAGTGCTTCTGGATCTGAAATAGTCGCGATGGTAGGATCCTCCCCCGTTGGAAGTAAATAAATTTTTGAAACTTTTAAAACTAATTCATCAGATTCTTTTTTGACAATAGATTGAGGGTCTGTCTTCAGTATCCGAAGTTGATAATAAAAATAACCACCCAAAACGATAGCGGTGATAGCCACCAACAAAATAACAATATTTACAAATATAAACCTATTTTTATCAACAATTAATTTCATAAATAAATATTATATCACACTCTGTATCCTTAATTAAAAAATTATTAATATTAAAAAAAATAAAAATTATTCTATTTTTTTTCTGCAAACTGAGATATCTTAGAATCTTTCTTTAGATTTTCCCAAAACAAAACTTGGCTTCTTGAAATATACATCGTGTCTTCTGGACTATGAACTTCGGTTCCCAATTTAACAAGATTTAACTTTGTATCTTGTTCTACTGCAGTAGTATCATTTGATTGCAGATAATAGACATTAGATAAAACAATATTTTGTGATGTTATTTTTGAAATATTTCCAAAATATACCTGATTGTTTGTCAAAAATACTGCTTGAAAACGATCCTTCTCTACAAATTTTCCAGAAGAAAAATAGAAAAAAGCGAAGAGAAAAAAAACTATAAGCAAAACCAGATATACTTTCAAAACTCCAAATCTATTTTTTGACATATACTAATTTCTGTTAATATTAATTTCTGTTAATCCAGTTGATGGAGTCCAAGTCCCCTTGTCCCCTTGCTCTCCAATCAATAAATAATAAGGTCCATTTTCTAGTTTTTCTGGAAGATCTGAAATAGAGTATGTATAACTGTTGTCTGTACAATTAAATGCCTTATTATAAATATAAGAACTAGGATTTTCTTTATAATCTTGTTCTGTTTTATACAAAAGAACAACATAATATACGTTTGAACATGACCCACTTATATCCATCGTTCCCTTTTCTTCGTTCATCACAGGTGTAACAAAATTTGAAACATCTACTTCTGTTGCTACGTCCACTGATTCAGATACCCCTTTTTTAGAGTTCTTAAAATTCATTCTCATCTCTTTTCTAATTTCTTTCTTTTTTGTATTTATTTTACGAGAAGATACAGAAAAACTATATATTGGTTTTGGTTTTTTGAATACAATAAATTCTTCATCTAAAATAGGAACTACTTCGGGTTCTGGTACTATTTCTGCTGGTATTTCCTCTGCTGGTGGTGACACCTCTTCATCTACTGGTGGAACAATCTCGACTGGCTCATCCTTTACTATAACTACCTCACCTGGATTAGGTTCTGTATTCACTACATCTATTGGCGGAACAATTTCAGCGGAATTATTTAGATTTGGATTTACTATTTCGGAAGACAACTGGGTATTCACTGTATCTTGAATAAGAGTGCCCGGAACAGAAGCTTGTACATCTCCATTTAAGATAAGTGTATTTTCGAGATTATTCACTATAGGTGCAACAGGAATACTAGTCCCTACTGTCTCTGGTGGTATAGAAGTATCTGCACCTATCTCTATTGGTAAGATATTAGCATCTACTGCTTTTGGGATATCTAGAACTCCAGAGTCTTCAGCAAAAACAACACTCTCCGTTTGAGTAAAGAAGAAGGTAAAGAGTATTAAGATGGATAATAATTTTTTCATATTTTTATATTATATAATAAATATACATCATCGACTAATTAGTTATCTGTTTCTACATAAATTTTCTTCATACTAACCTTACGAGCTGTTGTTGTAAGGGTGGAAATCTGAAATCCAGCACGCATATAAGTAGTCGTCGCTGGTAAGGTTGAAGAAGTACTACCTTCAGTAACTGAACCTGTCGATAAATTATCAATTCTCCAATAAACAACACCAGTACCTGCTGGAGCAAAAAGATAAAAATCATACAGATTATTAGATACAAAAGAAACACCAGTGCTTGTCCTCGTTTCCGTCGTTCCATTTTTTGTAGTTAACATAAAATTTGTTTCAGATAAGTTAGTGCTCATAGCAAATCCAACTCTAGAACCAGCAGGATTATCAGCTCCAACTTCAGTAGTCATTGCATTACTAGTAACTCCTACGAAAATTCTAGAACCTGTCGCCCCTGTTCCATAGTTGGCATCTGGCCAAAACAATCTTTCTGTTATAAAAAATCCTCCATTTGAATCTACCCCAACTGAAAGATTCAAAGGTGCAGCACTCTGACTTGTACCAGCAGTATTTCCAGCTACTGCACCAGAAGCAAAGGTTGAAGCAAGACCAAAAGTTGTTGCAGATGGAGCAGTAGTACTAATTGTTCCAGCTGATGCAACCGCACCACCAACAGCACTTACTGATGTTGTAGTATTTGGCTGAACAAGCCACAAACTATTTTGGAAAATAGCTGGCTGAAGCGGAGTATCAAGACCAGATGGTCCTTTCATCTTCAGCATCATACGACCAGCAACAGATTTGGCATATACATCTATTCCTGTTAAAGGAGTAGCAGGGTCAGCTTGGTTTGAAAAATTCATCACGTCTTGATACGCTCCACAATTTTCCCATTTACCATTTCTATAGCATCTGAATTTATTATCATAACTATTGTAGTATAAACCGCCATTAATACCAGAACCGTCTCCTGTCGTATTTTTAGAATCAAGCACAAAGAGTGATGG
>JBBRVK010000021.1:0-11070 GCA_038247045.1 Minisyncoccia bacterium
AAAGCAAAGACAGATGCAATCGTCTGGACTGATGTCACAAGTCTTCCTGCAAACATCTGGGCATATTCCGGAAGAACATTAACATCAATGGGAACACTTGCATCTGATGTATGGAGTAATGCAACGAGAACATTGACGTCTCTAACTCTTTCTTCTCAGAGTCCTTGGAATGTTTCAATGTCTGACTTTGGAACAATTACTGCCGGTAGTACATATCTAACGACCGTAACAACTATTTACAATGGGACACTTACTGATTCAGCTAATGTTCCAACTATAACTATCTATGATCCAAATCGTAACGTTGTTGTAAATGGCGCAAGCATGATTAGAAACTCAGTTGGTAATTATGGATATTCATATGTTACAAACGTGAATTCAGCAGGAGGAGTTTGGGAAAGTGTCATTTCTGCCAACGTAGAAACAGGAAAGACTTTGCCTGGAAATGATTTCTGGAATGTTTCAACTGCTCCACCTCAGGTAATAATTTTAGGAATGAATTCAACCGTCACACCAACGATAAGTGCTAATGTTCGTATTACAAACGAAGGTAGTATTCCTTATGAGTATCAATATGAATGGTGTGTAGTTTCAGATTTAAATAATCCATGCGGAGGAGGAAATGATGTTTCTTATTCTTCTGCTGCGAAATTGATAAACCCTGGAAATAATTTTGATACAACACTTACTAGTACGGTATTAAATGCTGGTAACTATTTCTTCAAAGTTGCTGTCTTCTATGGAACAGAAAAATCAGGAGCAACGAGGTCTTTTATTGCAACAGCTCCAACTAATAACGGAGGAGGGGGTGGAGGAGGAGGGGGAAATTCAAATTATGTTCCACCAGCTCCGATCGTATTAGGTGGAGCTTGTAAGGGGGCTGATTTTAATCATGATAATAAAGTAAATTCTATAGATTTTTCTATTCTTTTAGCTTTCTGGAAAACAAATCCACCATTCTTAAATCCATGTGTAGATATTAATAAAGATACAAAAGTAAATTCTGTAGATTTTTCAATACTGCTTTCACAGTGGGGAACAACGGGCGTTATTTTAGCAAATAAAAAATAATATTATTTAATTACTAAATTATATGAACAAAAAATTTTTAACAGCCTTTATTTTCTTTTCGTTAGCTATCTTGGTAAGACCAGTCCCTGCTAGTGCTTTAAGTATTTATATTGATAAACCCAATTCAATTATTAATGTCGGAGATAGTACTGTTGTTAAAATTTTTATAGATACGGAAGGCAAGGAAATAAATACCATTGAGGGTATTTTAAAGGTTAATGGCACGACTAATGCTTCTTCTTTAAATACAGGTGGTTCAGTTTTTAATCTATGGCCAGAGAAACCAAGTATTTCTAATACTCAAGAAATTTATTTTACTGGAGGAACAGAAGGTGGTATTTATGGTAAAAATTTAAGACTCTTTAATTTTACAGTAACTCCAACAATAGAGGGAATCATTAGCATCGAACCCAAGGAGTTATTTGCATATTTAAACGATGGTACTGGAACTAAAATAATAGGATCAAATACTGGTTTTGAGATTAAGGTGGAAAAAAAATCAGAGAGTGCTGTAGTTGAAAAAACAGTTTCGTCCTTAGAAGATTTAGATAAAAACCCACCATCTTCCTTTAATATAGAATTAGGTCATGATGAGTTTCTCTTTGGTGGAAAATATTTTATAACATTTAATGCCACTGATTCTGGTTCTGGAATAAATAAATATGAGGTAAAAGAGGGAAGTTCCCCTTACTTAGAATCTCAAAATACCTATGTTTTAAAGGACCAAAATCTGAAAAGTAAAATATATGTCAAAGCTATCGACAATGCTGGAAATGAAAAAATAGAGAAACTAGAACTTGGAGTTTCTTCATTATTATTTAAAATTCTTCTAGTTCTCTTGTCTATTGTTTTTGCATGGGTAGTTATTGTTCCTCTTTATAAAATTTTAAAAAGAAGAAAATAAAAATGAAAAAATTTATTTACACAACTCTCTTCCTGTTTCTAGTTACATTTTCATCTAGAGGTGTTGTTTTTGCTGCTGATATTTCTTGCGTGGCAGATAAAAATACAGTGACAGAGAATCAAACTTTTACAGTTTCTGTCTATACCGATACACGAGGTGCAAATATAAATAATTCTGAAGGTGTTATTTCTTTTCCAACAGATCTATTAACAGTTGAGTCTGTCAATAGTAATGGTTCTATCTTTTCTATTTGGGTAGAACAACCAACTTTTTCAAACACAAAAGGAATTATTAATTTTAATGGTGGAATTCCAACACCAGGATATATTGGCACCAAGGGAAAAATTGTAAATATATTTTTTAAAGCAAAAAAATCTGGAGTTGCAAAAATACTTTTTTCGTCGGCAAATGTTTACGCTAATGATGGGATGGGAACTGATGTAACTTCACTTAAAAATGGAACAACAATAATTATAAACCCAATAAAGGTTTCAGAAATAATCTCTGATATAATTCCGAAAGACACACCAGCTATCACCACTACTCTTGCCTCAGGTAACTTACCAGCAGCTCCTGTTGTTGCTTCTATCGAAATGCCAGATGAAGAATCTTGGTATTCCTTAAATACAGGAACTTTTTCTTGGAAATTACCCAGCGGAGTAACAACAGTACAACTTCTTTTAAATAATTCTTCTGATTCGACTCCGTCTGTTACATATTCTCCAGGAATTGAAAAGAAAGAATTAAAAAATCTTACAGATGGTATTCATTATTTACATGTTCGTTTTAAGAATAGTGCTGGTTGGGGTAAGACTACTCATCGAAAAATAAAAATAGATACCATTTCTCCTTCAAAATTAGAAGTTGCTTCGTCTATTTCTGTTGATGATTTAATATCTCTTAGAATGACAGCCGAAGACAAAACTTCTGGATTAGATAAATATAAAGTTTCAATTGATGGAGTGCTTACTTCTGACGTAAATACACAAGGTGGTGAGACAAATATTTCACTACCTCCAACTAGTTTGGGTAATCACGATATTGGCATTGTTGTTTACGATAAGGCTGGCAATCTAAGTGAAAAAGTAATGACCTTGGAGTTTCCTAAAATAAAATCTCCAGAAATCACTAAATATCCTGAATCAATCAAAAAGGGTGAACAGATAGAAATATTAGGTAACTCATATCCTAACACTGACATTAGAATTTGGTTGCAATCTGAAGGTGGTAATCCAAAGAGTTACTTAGTAAAAACATTAGATGATAAAACATTTTCATTTATTAGTTTACCTGTAGATAAATCTGGCACAGTTACTTTCTGGGCAGAAGCATTATTAAAAAATGATACCATAAGCCCTCCTTCTCTAAAATATATTGTTATTGTAAATAGATTTGATTTATTACAACTTAATTTATTTACCGCTCCGTTTATTCCAATATATCTATCACTTCTTCTTCTCTTACTTATATTGCTTTATATTGCATATCTATTATCTAAAAGAAACAAGAAGTCACCTAGAAAAATAGTTGTTGACTTAGAACAGACAGAGGATGATATCCATAGAGTCTTTAGAATAATTAAAGAAGATGTAAAGCAGAGTTTTAGAATATTGAAAGATGAAAAGATAAAAAATAAGCTCTCAGTTGAAGATGTTGAAGTATTTGAAACTCTAACGAAGGACATAGCAGAAGCAGAAGATTACTTCATAAAAAAGATAAAAAATATTGAGAGAAATGATTTATAGTAAGATTTTAAATTAAATAGCCCCGCCAACGAAGTTGGCGGGGCTATTTAATTTATTTTTTCTTCAAGAGGGAAATGATAGCTATCATTGCCCAAACAATTTGCAGTATTAAAGCAGGCCAAGCTTGTTGATGAAAGACATTTATTCCAACACCAATAGCTCCTAATAAATTTAAAGTTTGATATATTTTGCTTCCACTATCAATTTTTTTATTTGAATCTAAATAATATGCTAAAACAACCATAAACATACCAACCCAACCTGCCATTTCTATAATTATTTCCATAAATTTATTTTACTATATTATTTATCTTTACCTAATCTATACGTAGCGAGATAATAAGCAATCAAAGCAAAGATTGCTCCGAGGGTGTCCATCAACATATCTTTTTGAGCATCCCAAATATCGCCCTGTGAGCCTAGAAAGGCTACCCCTGCACTTCCTCCATAAGTTACAGCGTACCACCATTCTATCCATTCATAGCATACAGCAAGCGTTGTGATTGCAAATAGAGGAAATAGATATAAGACCCACTTACTATTTATTAATTTTTTATAGGATAGATATTCAATTATAGGTATAGCATAGAGGCCAACACAAAAATGACCAACTCTATCATACATGTTTCTCTCAAAACCAAATAAATGATTAAACCAGTCAAAGGGGACAAGTTCAAATGTATAAAATCCGCCAATGGTGTGTATAAACAATAAGAAACTTATTGATATATATGCAAAATTTGAAAAGCGAATTTTATTTAAATATAAAACAAAGAAAGTTAAAGCGAGAAGAAAAATAGGTATATTTTCAGCCCACCAGACAGCTCTGTCGTATGGATTAACAGCGCAAATAGTAAATAATAAAACATAACCAACAAACAGAATCCTTGGTAATAAATTATTGTTATTCATATTATTTATTTTACCATTTTAATTTTTAAAAATACATTAAAAAAGCCGTTTGATTATATAAACCAAACGGACTTTTAATTATTAGTTATGAAAATCACACAAAGGTCATCGTGCCTTTATATTTTACTGACGAATTTAGTAAAATATGTACACGGGCTATAGTTTTTTTCTTTTTACTTAAGGCTGTCTTGTATTCATTTGGAATTGATAATTCCAATAATGATTTTGATTCGACCTCAACATTTATATCTCGAAGATAAATACTACCGCTAGTATTTTCTGATTTTTTTATTTTAGCTGATAATGGGATACTTTTACCCTGATCATCTTCTACTACAAAACATATAACATTTTTATTTTTAGAGTGACTTTCTCTTGAAAATCTTTCAGCATTTTGGAGGTCTTCCTTTCGTGGAGCCCCAATGATTCTTAGTTGTAACATTTTCTATTTTTTTTAATTTTTTACATATTTTTTAGAATCTCTTTTTTGTTTATATTCACAGGGCTTGCTAAGCAGTCATTGCAAAGCACTATCCCAGCATAATTAGACATAAGAGCATCTTTATGAGGTGTCAAAGACACAGAAGGAAATCCATGCACTAATATTATAATTAGTGTTTCTTGAATAAGATTTTAATCAAATACTTCCAAAACCTAATAATTGGCATCAATACAAATGCTATTATTAAAAAATAGACCATTTCTTCTCTCATTTTTTTAAAGATTAATTTTTCTTCAGAATACAATAAATAAAAAGGCAAGTCAATTACTGTTGTTTTATTTATATAAGATAAGGATTTTTTATATTAAGATGTTTGGTCTTTCATAATTCTAAAACGTCTCATCATGTCTAGGGCAGTACTAGATTTTGTATATTCATAAAGATCTGTATCTTTGTTTTGATACATTTTTTCATCAGCATGAATTTCGTTCTTCATATTTCTTAAAATAGTTTGGATGTTTTCATATTTCTTTTTTGCAAAATCTAGTTTTTTGTCATTATTATTTGCTTCAAAATATTCAAAAACTGTTTGTAACTGTTCTTCTATTTGAAGTAGCATTAAATATTTGAATGGATGGTTTTCTAGAGTTGTTATGTCGTTTGTGAGATATGCATTAGCAAATTCTTCCACATCTTTTTTAGACGCACCGATAATAAATTTTGGTGTTAATAATTTTCCTTGTTGTTTTGTATCAGGATCTATAAAATATTTAATAGTTGGGATTTCACCTTTAGTTGTTTTATTCCATCCTTTTTGTAATTTTTCATATATTTTTTTATCTTGATTGCTTACGGTAAAGTCAAAAGCAAGGCCTAAATATCCTCCTTTTTTATCTTTCATAATGGCATCAATCCCAACTTTTAAATCATCAAAGTCAGATGTCATGATAGCTTTATATTCCTTGAACCAATGTTTATTTAAACAATCAACAACCATAGCTTGTAACATTTCAGATAATTGAAAACCACCCTCTAAATATTCCAGGTTATCTTTACCATACGAACTATTTTTTTCATCCATTAAAGCTCTTTTTTCTATTATATATTTTTTGTCTGCTTCAATTGCCTCATCAGAATATTCACCTTCATTTGATTTTTTTTTAAAAGAATCAAGTTCTGGACGGTTAATATATACATCTTTAATTTTTTCAAAAAGAAGTATTTGTTTATTGATATCATTTAATATACTTTTTTCTTTTGGAACTTCGCGTCTTTGGTTAAATTTTTCAATCATTTTATTATTTTAGCATTATTATCCAATAAAAACAGGGGGCATTATGCACTTTTTCCAGATAGGGATTTAGGCCCTATCTGGAGATATATATGTGGATTATGAGTTCGTTTATCATCACCTACCGTGGCGGATATTTTTCAAATTTTAAAAAATATTGAAAAGTCTTCCGAGTCCGCACTATTCGATTTAATAGCGGACCGCGAGTACTCTTCTCTCCTCCGACTAAAACTTTTTCGTCAAAAAGTTTTGTCTAGGCGCCAGCTCATCTATTTTCTCTGCTGAGAAAATATGACTCCGCTGTCCGAGTCCGCACGCAAAGTATTAAGATACTTTGCTTAAGGTCTACCCAAGAAAAAAGGCATGCTTTCTCATGTCTCTTTTTTCAACTTTGTGTATCGCAAGTTACTAAATTTTTTACTTCTTAAAATTGTAAAAAATGTAAGTACTTGCGACCGCGGCTCGTGGTTTTGTCTGCTGACAAAACATCACTGCGCCTTCCACAAACTAAAAATCTCCCGAAGGGGGAGATTTTCTTAACGTTTGTGGACCTTAGCGGACTCGGACCGCTTACCTCCTCATTGCAAATGAGGCGCTCTACCAGATGAGCTAAAGGCCCATATTAAAATTTTAAAATACATCAAATATATTTAGACGATATATATTCATTTGGCAAATGAGTATCACAAGTATTTTTCTACTGAAAAATCTCGCGACCCCGTCTCGCACCGTCGTGCTCCGATCTTGCTCTTGGGTCCCTTACCCAAGCTCACTCCACCAGATGAGCTAAAGGCCCAATTAAATACTTCTCTATCTTACCGTATTTAATTTTTTTTGCAAGAGTTTAGAACAATGAGAATATTGCAGCAATGGCTGTGATCCCCATAAGTATCATTGTTATCCATCCAACAGTATTTACCAATTTAGAGTTTTTATAGTGACCCATTATTTTATGACTACCACTAATATGAACGATAAAGATAATTATAATTGGAGCAACTATTCCATTTGCAATAGCAGAATATATGAGAGCTTTAATGGGATCTATTCCGATTAAATTTATAAGAATACCAATGATCACAGAAACGATAATAATAGAATAAAAAGCTCTTGCTTCTTTAAGTTTACGATATAATCCTTCTTTCCATCCAAAACTCTCAGAAATGGCGTACGATGCTGATCCAGCCAAGACGGGTATTGCTAACATTCCCGTTCCAATAATTCCAATTGCAAAAAGTATCGTTGCGAAGCGACCAGCAAAAGGAGCAAGAGCAAGAGCTGCATCATTAGCAGTATTTATGTTGGTAATTCCATTTTTAAACAAAACAGTTGAACATACAGCTATAATAAAGAACATTACTAAGTTTGACAGAAACATTCCTGTCCAAACATCCTTTCTCATACTTTTTATTTCTGCAGGATTTGTTCCTCGTCTTGAGTGTGCTGTTATTTTACCTTCTAATATTTTTTCTTCAATCTCTTGGGATGTCTGCCAAAAAAATAAATATGGAGAAATTGTTGTTCCTAAAATTCCGGTTATTAATAATATTTTATTTTTAGAAAGAGTTAGAGCAGGTAAGATGCTATCATGTAAAAGTAACGGCCAATCCATGTGTATAATTAAACCTGTTGCAATATATGAAAAGAGAGATATCACTAACCATTTTAAGTATTTACTGTATTTTTGATATGGAATATATATTTGTAATAATAATCCTAATATTCCAAACCCAATAACTAAAAAGAAAAATGGCAAAGAGGGAATTAACAGCTGGAAACCTTTTGCCATTGCTCCTAGATCTGCTCCAATATTGAGAGTATTGGCTACAAAAAGTACTATAGTACATGCGTATAATATTTTTTTTGAATATGAATGTTTTATATTTGCGGCGAGTCCTCTTCCTGTGACAAGAGCAATACGGGCACACATCTCCTGAATCATTGCAACAAGAGGGAATGTCCAAACCGCAAGCCATATCAGACCTGTTCCATACTGTGCTCCTGTTTGTGAATATGTTGCTATTCCAGAAGGATCATCATCAGCTGCTCCCGTGATAAGTCCAGGTCCAAGTTTTTTAATATAATCTTCTCCTTCCTCAATATATTTCTCACCTTTTTCTAAAATTGATTCCTTTTTTATTATTATTTCTTCTTCTAATAATAGAGATTCTTTTTTATCTATCAACTTTTTTTCTTCTAATAATATATTCTCTTTTTCTTTTATCAATTTTTTTTCTTCCAAAATTGATATATTTTTTGGAGTTAAAATCTTTTTAGGCAAATCTTTGTGGTTTGTCATATGTAAATACATTATACTTTTTATTATAATTTGATACAATGTTAAGATATATATATATATGTCCCTAAATAAACCAAACAAAATTCAAATAATTAAGTATGCTCCACCACCGCCAGATTTACCAACGTTGGGGCGAGTTGATCCTGGCGATGTTGCTTTTATCGGTAGGACAAATTATGTTGCCTCACTTGAAGAGAAGAGGTTTGTTTTTGGTATTAAACGTATTGACCGAAGGCGTCATATGTATATTATTGGTAAATCTGGAGTTGGTAAATCAAAACTTCAAGAATTAATGATTCGTCAAGATATTGCTTATGGTCATGGGGTTTGTATTATTGATCCTCACGGTGAACTTATAGAAGATATTTTAAATTTTATTCCAGAAGAGCGTATTGAGGATGTTTGTATTATTGATCCAGGAGATATTGAATATCCAGCGTCTTTTAATCCACTTTCAAACATTGACCCAACTTTTAAGCACCAACTTACCCAAGGTTTGATTGAAGTATTGCGTAAGCAATTTGGGGCCAATTGGTCGCCTCGACTTGAACACGTGTTTCGTTTTACGGTACTTGCCTTGCTTGATTATCCACACGCAACAATGAGAGGGATGATAAGTATGCTTACCGACCGAAATTATCGTCAAAAAGTCGTAGAATATATTAAGGATGATATGGTCAAACGTTTCTGGGCTATTGAATTTGCTGACTGGTCTGAAAAATTTGATACAGAC
This sequence comes from Minisyncoccia bacterium, assembly GCA_038247045.1. GTDB lineage: Bacteria > Patescibacteriota > Minisyncoccia > Phycocordibacterales > UBA9973 > UBA8515. The sequence goes on from JBBRVK010000021.1 coordinate 9,398, forward strand.
GCCATCATTCCTTTGGTTAATAAACTTGGGCAATTTTTATCTGATCCAATGCTTAGAAATATTTTTGGACAGAAGGAAAATAAAATTGATATTGAAGTTTTGATGAATGAACAAAAAATTCTATTAATTAATTTATCAAAAGGAAAGATTGGAGAAGAAAATTCATCTTTTTTTGGTTCAATGTTTTTAACAAAAATAAAACAAGCTGGTATGGCTCGTGCAAAACTTGATCCAAAAGACCGAACAGATTTTTATTTATATGTCGATGAATTTCAAAATATTGTGACAGATACATTTGAAAATATTCTTTCAGAAGCACGCAAGTATGGTTTGAACTTAATTGTGGCACACCAATATCTTGCTCAGCTTTTACCTAAAGTTCAGCAAGCAGTATTGGGTAATGTCGGCTCAATTGTTGTCTTTCGTGTTGGTGGTGATGATGCGACAAAATTAAAACCAGAATTTGCTCCAGTTTTTGACGTTAAAGATATGATTAACCTCGGTGTAGGTGAATTCTATATTAAAATGACTATCGACGGAGAAAGTTATGATCCATTCTCTGGTGAGACACTACATGTATTACCTGCTACTCATCCTTCTTTTAGACAAAGAGTAGTAGATGCCTCTCGTCGTAAGTATTCTATATTAGCAGGTGAAGCTCAAAGATTAATAGACGAAGAAGAATCGGCAATTATAAGATCAGCTCAAGAAAAATCAGCAATTGTTGGAGCTAAAAATAAAGAAGAAGAAAAGTCTGGTGAGCCTTTAATTTAATTAAGAATTAAAAATTAAGAGTGTAGAATTAAAACAACCGGAACGCTTCGCGTTCCGGTTGTTTTAATAAACTGAATTCAAAATTAGATCACTATTATTACTGCTGTAAATTTTTTTAGATATTTACAAATCCATATGACATGGTACTATTGTAATGTAAAGGTCTCAAACCAATATTGATATATTTTATGGTATTTATCTATACAACATGTAAAAATATGGAAGAAGCAAAAATTCTTGGCAATTTGATTATAACAGGCAAGATTGGGGCTTGTGTCGATTTTTGGCCTATTTCTTCGTGTTATGAGTGGAACGGAGCTCTTAAAAATGTTGAACAGGCAATGCTACTAGTTACCACTTTTGAAACAAAACTAGAAGAAGTAAATGAAATTATTTCAAAAAATCATACTTATAGTGTTCCTCTTATTGCTGGAGTTGATGTTCGCCGTATAAATCATTTATACAAAGAGTGGATGATGGAAGTTATGGAATAAATATTGTATGACGAATAAAACTGTTACAATTTTTGGAGTATTTGATGGTATTCATGATGGCCATAAGTATTTTATACGTGAGGCAAAAAAATTAGGGAGTCAGCTTGTTGTGATTGTTGCTCGAGATGATGTGGTTACAGGGATGAAAGGAAAATCTCCAGTTAATAATGAAGTGGAGAGAATAAATTCTCTTTTGACTCTTGATGATATTGATTTGGTTTTGTTAGGTGATGCCGAAAATGGAACTTATAAAATTTTAAAAGAAGTTAATCCCGATATAATTTGTTTGGGCTATGACCAAAAGAAGCTACATGAAAATATTGAAACTTGTATTAAAAAGGGGAACCTGCCTGAAATAGAACTTGTTTGTATTAACTCTCACAAACCGGAAACTTTACATTCGTC
>JBBRVK010000022.1:0-10970 GCA_038247045.1 Minisyncoccia bacterium
ACTCCTTCTAAAAAAACAGAGCTAACAATAAGACCTAATTCTCGTGGGGGGTATGCCACAATCAGCCTGATGATTGAAAACCTAGATGAATTATTCCAAAAAGTTACTAATCAATTGAAGATAAAAATATAATATATGAAAAATAATAGAAAAATTTTATACAAAAAAACAATATTATATATATTTATAGTTGCACTGTTTTGGATAACACCAACAGCTAAGATTTTTGCTGGAGATGTAATTGAGGTAAGTCATTTAGGCCCAAAAGATAATACAATAACAACAAGTGATAAATTGGATTTTAATTTTAATTTTAAAGTTCCACTACTTACCACAACAAATCCCGATGCGAAACATTCAAAAGATGCTATTTATTTTACAGCTAAGGCCGACGGAGAACCTATAATGGTAGAAGGTCAAAATAAATATAAAATTATTTTTAATGAGAATAAGATTAAAACACAAGACAATACTCTGGTTTATAAAATAAGCTGGACAATACCATCAGGATTTGTACCTGTAGCAGCAAAACAAGTTTCATGGAGACTTTATGATTATTATACAAACAAAGAGTATGTAAACGAGAGTTTTACTTTTAAAATAAATAAAAACTATCAAGGTTGGTATTTTATTACAAAAAGCCCTACGAGTGTTGATTATATTTATAGAGTGTCTAATAGATTCAACGATGAGTCTCTTTGTAAAACTGGCTCTATTGATTATATAAACAATAATCCAAGTAGTAATATCTACCAAGAATGTAAGGGATATGATTACTTGCCAGCAACACCAGAAAATGAACCTATGCCCGCTGGAATAGACCCAGGGAAAAATACGGTAACGGAAAATAAAAATGTTTATAATCTATTAGCTCCTATTCCTGGATTAAAATGTTTAGATTCAAGCGGTTTAGATACAACTTGCTTAAAAGGAGGATTGGGAGAGTATCTAAATTTAATTTTTAAAATTGGAATAGGTTTATGTGCAGCACTTGCTGTCATTATGTTAATAATTTATGGTGTTATGTATATGGGAGATGAATCTGTTTTTGCTAAAACTGAAGCAAAAAGTAAAATGTTTTCAGCAATAATTGGATTATTAATAGCCCTTGGAGCTTATGCAATACTTAATACTATCAATCCAGCATTGACGGGAAGTGGGGGTCTTTCTATTGACCAAGTCACAGTTAGCATAACAAGCGGTGAACAATATAGATTAGTCGAAACCCAAGATACACCTGGTGCTAAAAATTTTACCAAAACCTCCTATTATGAAAAAATTAAAAACGAATCCTTGTCTAAAAAAATTCCAAACTGTTTATTGCAAGTTGCAATACAAAGAGAGTCTGGTGGTTATCCTAGTATCGGCCACGACGAAGATGTCCCTTCTGCTAATATTAAATCCCGAGTTGATTTTATTGCTTCTGGTAAAAAATTTGATGGAACAACCTTTCCTCCTGGAATTAGAAGTGACCCACTAATAATACAAAAAGATTTTAAAAATAATGATCATCCAGGTAATTACAAAAAAGCTCTAAACCCAAACACGAGCGACCTTGGTTTAGATTGGAGGTTTTCACATTCTGTTGGAATGTTTGGCGTTACTTTTGGTCCAAATCATTTAAACCCTACAGGTGCCCAAAAAATATATAATAGTCAAGATGAAGATATTTCAATGGCTGCCAATATAATGAATAATTTTTATATTAAATGTAATAATAACATCGAAGGAACTTGGAGGGCTTATGGTTCTGGAAGTTGTACGGGTAATAATGCTTTTACAAACAAAGAAACTGAAATAAGAATGAGTTTGTATAATCAATGTATGTCTCAACTATAGATTTATGCCCAAAAAAACAAAAATTATTTTTATAACTGTATTTGCCCTTATTGGGGTTGTTGTATTTGGTATTTATTTTTATAATTCCAAAAGCAATACAAAAACAACCACAAAAAATGGGACAGAAAATATTTACCAAAAATTTAACCCTTTTGGAAGTAGTTCAAATACTAATACTGCAGTAGACAACACAACAGATAACGGTAATGGGGAAGTGACAACAAATACCAATCCGGAAACAAAAATTAATTCCCGATTCCAAAAAATTACTACTTTTGCAATATCTGGAGCAACCTTTTTTGAAGACACAAGATTGATTCCAATAAAAACAGAGGTGACAACAACACCAGAAACAACAACAATAAATCCTGTGACAAAAAAAGTTACAAAAGTTGCTGTACCTGTTAAAAAAGAACCAACAACCGAAATTGTTCCATCGCTTAGATATGTTGAAAGAGCAACTGGTCACATTTATCAAATGTATTTGGATACAAAAATTGAAGGCAAGATATCCAACTCTACAATTCCAAGTGTCTACGAGACGATTTTTGATGGCAAAGCAACCTCCGTCATCTATCGATACATTTCTTCGGAAAACAAGTCAATTACGAGCTTCCTGGCCACACTAGGAGGGACAACTGGTAGCTTCTTAAACTCTGATATCTCATCGATTGCATTATCTCCAGATAAAAGTAAATTCTTTTCTTTAATTAAAAACTCAACAGGGGTTATTGGAACAACCAGAACTTTTGGAGAAACAAAAACAACTCAAATTTTTACTTCATCATTTTCAGAATGGTTACCACAATGGGTAACAAATCAAAAAATATATTTAACAACAAAACCATCATATATGGCGAACGGAAGTGTTTTTAGTTTAAATGTTTTAACTGGAACACTCTCTAAAATATTTGGTGGTATACCTGGGCTTACAACTCTTGCAAACAACGACGGTTCTGTTCTTTTGTACGGAGCAAGCCTTGAGACTGGACCTAGATTAAACATTTTTACTATTAAAAACCATACTTCTGTTTATCTAGATAAATATGGTTTGCCAGAAAAATGTATTTGGAGTGGTGATAATATTAATATCTACTGTGCTATTCCCAATACAATAGTAGGGACACAATACCCTGATAGTTGGTACCAAGGATTAATCTCTTTTGATGATAGGTTTGTAAAAATAAATACAACAACAAAAGAATCTTCTACTTTTGCAGACTCTAGTTCTGAAGTTCCAGTAGATGCGATGAATCTGTTTTTAAATAAAACAGAAGATAAACTATTCTTCACAAATAAAAAAGATTTAACACTTTGGAGTTTAGATTTAAAATAGGGAACAGTAATCATACATAAGAAAATCCCCGCCAACTTGTTGGCGGGGATTTTCTTATGTGTGACACAAAACTCTATTTATATAATATTAGTATCTCCTATATATTTAATAACCACTCTTCTGTTTGAACCATAACCTTCTGATTCTGTCTTAATGTCTGGTATTCCTTCTAAAAACATATGAATAATACGACGTTCGTTGGCAGGCATTGGATCAACTTCAATATTGCTCTTAAAATATTTAGCTCTTTCTGCCATCATATGAGCAATTGTTTTAAGACTATCAAATCTTTTCTTTTGATATCCATTTACATCAATAAAGATATTGGAAATCTCTTCTTGTCCTGATGATTTTTCAGCAATTTTACGAACAAGGTGGTTTAAAGACCTAAGAGTTTCACCTTCACGTCCAATCATAAAACGAGAGTCTGGAGTTTCAATCATAAACCAAAGCATTCCATCTTCGAGAGAGATATCACATTTTGTAATCGTACACGCAGTATGACTAAAAATAGTTTCTATAATTGCCTTAATTGTTTCTTTTTCCATATAATTTTATTTATTTTCTAAAGTTCGACGAATATACCATTCTTGAACTATAGTAAATATATTACTTGTAACCCAATAGAGGGCAACAGCAGCGGGAAGTTGCCAAGAAATAAAGGTAATGAAGATTGGTAGGATGTATTTAACATTCATTTGCATACTACTAGCTAGTTCATCTTGAAAAGTTTTTGGTTCTACAACACCTTCCTTATCTTTAATTACTTCAACTGTATCTTTTTTAGGAGCAAAAGGGGAAGCTAAATATCCTTGTATAAATTGACTAATACCAGCAAGGAGAGCTAAAACAACACTCTTACTGCTCATTTCAATCAAACCTAAAAAGTTTGTGTTTGTTATATCTGCTTTGTGAACAAAAGAATAAATTAAGCTTGTATCAGTAGAAAGACCCTTATAAATAACATAATACAAGGCAAAAATAATAGGTAGTTGTAATAAAACCACTAAACAACCAGAAAATGGGTTTGTGCCGTTTTTCTTGTATAATTCAAAGGTTTTTTTGGCTTGTTCTTCTTTGTTTGGAAAATTTTTCTTAATAAGTTTTAATTCCGGCTCCATCTTTTTCATTAAAATCTGACTGCGAATAGACTTCTTTGTAAGAGGATAAAGGACAAATTTTATAAGGATAGTTATAATAATAATAGCAAAACCGACATCACCAAAAGTGACATTGCTAATTATGAAAATAAGAGCATTGTAAATAGGTTGATAAAAAATGGTAGTCCATAATGATTGCATTTTTCTATTGTATCTCAAAAAGGTATAAATTCAAAACTCTTACTTTTTTCAATTAAACTAAAATTCCCACACCGGGTGTGGGAATTTTAGTTTAGCTATTTCAAAGGATCATATTTATGTTTTTGCCAAGGATGACAGTGTATAACTCTTGTAAATCCCTTATAAATACCATTAAATACACCATATTTATCAATAGCCTCTTTTGTATATTCAGAACAGGTTGGTATAAAAACACATGAACTGTGAGACTTAAATGGTATTTTTTGATAAATATTTATTAAATATATAAAAAAATTTTTCATTATATAATTTTTGCTTTTTTTAGAATTAAGATAATATCATTCTTTATTTCAAGAGGTGAAGCTTTTAATGCTTCTTTTTTGTAGAAAAAAATACCACTATTTGATTTTAAATTATATAAATTAAGAATATTATAACCTTTCCTTCTTAGGTAATTACGTTTAACCGCTGTTTTTGCAATCTTTTTTGGGGCCACAAAAGCGTATTGGGGAATATTACCCTTTAAATACCTGAAAATAAAAAAGGAGCCATAAATTATACTTCCTTTGTCTATAATAGACAGAAAAGTACTTTTTGTGACTCGTTTTTTCTTTGGGAGCATAGTTATTTCGCAATTGAAACCTTAGCACGGCCTTTTTGGCGGCGCGCTTGTGTAACCTTTCTACCACCTGGTGTTTTTGCGCGAACTAGAAAGCCATGAGATTTGGCTCTTTTTCTCTTGTTTGGTTGATATGTTTGGGACATATGGAAAATATATACTATAATGACAGATAATGCAATATAAAGGTCTAAACATATGCACACGTTATTAACAGGTTAATTAAGACATTTCAATTATTGTGTTTTTAAAAAGAAGGTATAATGAAAAAATATGAACACTAAAGATCTCTGGGAAAACTGTCTTTCTGAAATAGAACTAAGCATATCAAAAGCCAACTTTACAACTTGGTTTAAAAATACCTCTATCGTAAAAGAAGATGGTGGAACTTTCTATATTGGAGTTCCAAATGAATTTGTAAAAGACTGGCTCTATAATAAATTTCACAAATTAATACTTAAAACAATAATTGGTCACGAAGAGGGAATTCGTGGTATTGAATATATTATTCACAAAAATGAATATCTAATCAAACCAATAGAAAACAACACAAAACAATTAATTAGCGCCAACAAAGAATTACCACTAAGTGACTTATATTTAAACAAGGAGGATAATTTAAATCCTAAATATAGTTTTAACTCCTTTGTGGTGGGACCCTTTAATGAACTTGCTTATGCTGTAGCCCAAGCTATTATCACAAGTCCAGGACAAAAATATAATCCATTTTTTGTATATGGTGGAACTGGCCTTGGAAAAACTCACATGATCCAAGCAATAGGGAATACCATAAAAAGCCAATATCCTCAGAAAAAAATTTACTATGTGAGTTTAGAAAAATTTGCGATTGATTATATAAATTCTATTCAAAACAAAAACCCAAACTCTTTCAAGGAAAAATATAGAAAATATGACGTTATCATAATGGATGATATTCAATTTATTTCTGGTAAAGAAAAAACCCAAGAAGAATTATTCCATTTGTTTAATATTTTATATGAAAATAATAAACAAATTATATTTTCTTCAGATAAACACCCTAATTTTATACAAGGATTAGAAGAAAGACTTCAATCTAGATTCGCTTCTGGTATGACAGTTCAAATAGTTGAACCTGATTATGAATCTCGTGTTGCTATCATTAAGGCTAAATTTGAATCAACAAACTGTATTATCGAAAATGATGTTGTTTCTTATCTTGCTGAAATATTAGAAGGAAATATTCGAGAACTTGAAGGTAGTTTAAATACTATTGTTTGTCAGTCTCAATTAAAAAATAAGTCACTTTCATTAAACGAAATAAAAATTCTTATTAAGAATAATATTAAACCTAAAAAAACCGTTGCAATTAAAGATATTGTTAGTATTATTGCAAATCATTATGGTATTTCTGATACTGTTATTTATGAAAAAACCAGACGAAAGGAAATAGTTAAAGCAAGACAAGTAGCTATGTATATTCTTCGAGAGGATTTTAATATTTCATATCCACTGATTGGAAACAAACTGGGAGGGAGGGATCACACCACAGCAATTCACTCTCATTTAAAAATAAAGGAAGATTTAAAAACCGACCCAGCATTATTACAAGAAATAGAAAAAATAAGAATCATGTTTAAGTAGTCTAATAAGTATGTGGAAAAGATGTGTTTTTAAAATTTTTAAAAGTGCAAAACTACCTTAATAAATTTTAGCTTAATACTTATTCTAAAATTATAATATTTTAAAAATAAAATAAATAAAAATAGGGTATATAAAATAATGTTAAAAAAGTAATACACATATTCACAGTTATAATAGTAATAATAAATATATTAATAAATAATAGTAACAATACAATGAAATTAGAATGCTCAATTGAAAAAATAAAAAATGCCTTAATAACAGTTGATAGAATAACTGGTAAGAATTTAACACTACCTGTTTTAGGTTCAGTTTTGTGGGTAGCAACAGGAAAAACCTTAAAACTTCGTGCTACGAATTTAAATATAGGTATTGAAATGGAAATACCAGCTAAAATAGAGAAAGAAGGTGTTGTTGCTATTAGGTCTGATATTTTATCATCTTTATTTTCTATTTTATCAAATGATTCCTTTGTTTCCTTTGAGCTAATTAATGGTAATCTTTCTGTTAAAACTAAATCAAATACTATTATTTTAAAAAGTATTCCAAGTGAAGACTTTCCAACAATACCAATAATCGAAGGTGAAGAATTAATAATTCCTGCAAAGAAATTTTTAGAGGGAATTAAATCTGTTTATTATAGTGCTTCAACCTCAGAAATTAAACCAGAAATAGGAAGTGTTTATATATATCCAGAAGATGATATTTTGGTTTTTGTTGCTACGGATTCTTTTCGTTTAGCTGAAAAGAAGGTAAAAATTAAACAAAAACTTTCTTTTAATGGAATACTTATTCCTTTTAAAAATACAATTGAAATAATAAAAGTTCTTGAAAACATTGAAGGTGATATAAAGATTACACTTTCTAAAAATCAAATTTCTTTTTCAACTTCAAATATTTATTTGACCTCTAGGGTTATAGACGGTTCTTTTCCTGATTACAAACAAATTATTCCCAAAAATCCAACAACAGAGGTAACTCTTTTAAAACAAGATTTTATTTCCTCTTTAAAGATATCAAATATTTTTTCTGATAAATTTAATCAAGTTACTTTTAATATAAAACCATCTGAAAAAGTTTTTGAAATAGAGGCAAAAAATTCTGATATTGGCGAGAATGTAACACTTATTTCTGGTGCTCTCTCTGGAGAAAGCATTATGTTAAATTTTAATTATAAATATATTATAGATTGTTTTATTTCTGTAACGGCAGACTCGCTTGTTTTAGAATTTAACGGAAACAACAAGGCTATGATTATAAGACCAATAGGTGATTCTTCTTTTATTTATTTAGTAATGCCAATGAACAGATAGACTTAATTAAGAATTAATAATTAATAATTATAATTCAAAAAATTTATGGATTATAATCACATTAAAAACTATCTAGAAAAATTTAAAAACATACTTTCTTCTAAGGAGGATCTTTATAGGGTTATTTCAAATATAATAGAAAAGAATATTTCAATTAAAATTGAAAATAAAAATATTCAAATAAAAGGGCCTGTTGTTTATATAAAAGCCTCACCTCTTATTAGAGGTGAGATTTTAATACACAAAGAAAAAATATTATTAGAATTATCACAACTCCCACTTTCTAATAATTTTATTGATATTAGATAATATTAGTTATTTACTTTTAAGTTTGCTGTAGCTTCTCCTGAGTCTCCGTTTACATCATAACCAACAATATGGATAGTATTATCATTACTTATTCCAGATATTTCTTTTGGAACAAAGGAAACAACAAAAGGTTGGTTTTTTATTGATTTTAAATATGTATTATTTATAAAAACATCTATTTTTTTTATTGAGGTTTGTCCAAGGTTACTTATAGCAAAATTAACAGTTTCATTGTTTTGATAATAATCACCAGAAAGTCCAGATATAGAAAAATTTGGTTTTGATAGTGGATTTGTGTTTATTATATTAGAAATATCAGAACTGGTGGTGTTTTTATAATTAATAAAATTAACCGCCCACCATTTTTGAATTCCATATTCCCAGTTGGGGTATTGAGCATCACTTGTATCTTTAGCTGGAGTGCTATTTAGTGGGTCGTTTTTGTTTAACCAATATAGGATTGTATGCATGTTTGTTATTGAGGTTTCACCATTGCTAATTGGTAACCCTGTTTTTGTGTCATAAGTCATATTGTTTGTTTGAATTGTTTCTCCTCCTTGCCAAAAACCACGAATAATTGGCGGTAACGAGCTGTCTATTTGTTCAGGCTTATCAAATGGTTCATTAGGTTTATCTTTAAGAGCCTCTGCTATCACAGCGTTCCATATTGGACCAGCAAGGGCTGCTCCTCCTTTTTTCATGGGCATATTATCATTATTACCAACCCACACGCCTACGGCGATTGAGGGTGTATATCCGATGGTCCAGGCGTCCTTGTTATTGTTTGTTGTTCCTGTTTTTACTGCAACATCATGCCCTGGAATATTTAAGATTGAATTTGCTCCAAAGGTTGGAGTTCTTGCGCTATCACTTGATAAAATATCGGAGAGGATATTGGTTGTATTTGGACTAAGAACTTGATATGGACTATCTTCATATTTTTCAACAAAAGTACCATCTGCTTTTTCAACAGACAAAACCCCCTTAGAAGGATGACGAATTCCACCAGTGGCAAATACACTATAAACAGAAGTCATATCTAATAATGTTGTTTCACCACCCCCAATAACAAGAGAAAGTCCATAACGGGTTGGATCGTTAAGGGTTGTAATTCCAAGGTTGTGAGCCATTTTAATGGAATCATTAATTCCAACCAAATAAAGAAGCTTTACCGCAATAACGTTTATTGATTCAGCTAGTGCCTCTTTTAGTGTCATAGGACCACGGAATTTATTGTCGTAGTTGCTAGGTGAATAACAATCTGCTGTTTTGTGTCCTGGTAATGGAACACTAGTGGGATCACAAGAAGAATTAAATTCAGTTTTTACATCAAATAGTGTAGTTTTTTCAGTATAACCTTTTTCAAAAGCTGCAGCATAAACTATTGGTTTAAAAGATGATCCTGGCTGGCGGGCAGCTGTTGCTACGTTGAAGTTTCCATCAATTGTTTTATCAAAATAATTACGAGATCCAACCATTGCAAGTATCTGACCTGTTTTTGGGTCAATTACTACAACTGCAGCATTTTTACCGTTCCAATTTTTTTCATTATTTTTTGATTTTTCCAAAGCAACCTCCTCTGCTTTTTTTTGTAGATTATAATCAATTGTTGTTGTTATTTTTAAACCACCATCCTCAAGGGCATTTATTCCATAACGATTTTCTAAATAATCTTTAACAAAGAATACGAAATGGGGTGCAGCAATATTCATTGGTCTTTCTGGCATAAACACAACGTTTTCATTTTTTGCTTTATTGTATGTCTCTTCGTTTATAAAAGTTAAATCAAGCATTCTTTTTAAGACTAAATTTTTTCTTTCATCCAGTTTATCTTTATTTTTTCTATAAGGAGAATAATAAGTGGGACCGTTTGGAATAGCAGCTAAATATGCCGACTCAGCTAATGTTAAAGATGTTGGCTTTTTATTGAAAAAAGCTTTTGATGCTTCTTCTATACCATAAATATTTCCACCATAAGGAGCTTCGTTTAAATACAAAGTAAGAATATCTTCTTTGCTCATAATTCTTTCTAATTTAACAGCAAGAATCCATTCTTTAATTTTACGACTAACTGAACGTTCAGAAGTGAGCAGTGTGTTTTTTATTAACTGTTGGGTTATTGTTGAACCACCTTGTGTTTTACCACCAGTTATATTTGACCAAATAGCACGAACTATTGACTTGACTCTAATTCCTTTGTGATTATAAAACTCAGAATCTTCGATGGCGACTGTGGCGTTTTGAATATTTAATCCCATTTCCTCATAAGGAACGACAGTTCTTCTAATATTTTCGTGAACATCATAAAGTAGTATTTCTCCCGTACGGTCGTATATTTTTGTTGAACTTTGAATTTTTCTTTCAGTGAAGAGTTTAAAATCTGGTAATTCTAATGTACTAACCCAAGCAAACATTAATCCTGTTAAAATAATACCAAGGCCCATTATTACAAAAAAAACATTTTTAAATGAAATTCTTGACCTTAATGATTTAAGGTATCTTTTTGATAACATTAAGTATTTTTTTAACGATTTAAATGAATATTTTTTCATATAGTAATATCATAACACATAATTTTCCACACCCGGAGTGAAAGATGCCCCACACCGGGTGTGGGAATTTATGCAGAA
>JBBRVK010000023.1:0-10445 GCA_038247045.1 Minisyncoccia bacterium
AATATTACAGCTGTATCTAATATTTCTTTTGAAGTAAAAAGAGGTGAAAGAATAGCATTTATAGGTCCAAATGGAGCTGGTAAATCTACAACAATAAAAATGTTATCAGGAATACTCTTCCCTTCAGGTGGAAAAATAAGTATTCTTGGGCTTGACCCAACTAAAGATAGAAAAAAATTGGCCTACCGAATCGGTACTGTTTTTGGACAAAGATCACAGTTGCTGCCAAACCTTCCTCTTACTGATTCACTAGAATTTTTTGGTGTTATGTATGACATGAATGAAATAGATATTAGAAATAGAATTAAAGAATTAACAGAAATATTTAGTCTTGAAGATTTTATAAATCAACCTGTTCGAAAATTATCTCTAGGCCAAAGAATGAGAGCAGAAATAGCTGTCTCTCTGATACACAGACCAGAAATAATCTTTCTCGATGAGCCTACAATAGGACTCGATGTTATAGCAAAGAAAAACTTACGTGATTTGTTGCTAAAAATCAACAAGGAAGAAAATACTACAATATTTTTGACATCACACGATGTGGGAGATATTGAATCTCTTTGCAATAGGACTATTATTATAAACCATGGAACTTTGATTAAAGATTTACCAACAGAAGATTTAAATAAAACTTTTCTAAATAAAAAATATATTGATATTGTTCCAACTGATAAATTTAAAAATTTTCCTCTATTACCTGTTGGTCTTGAGTATTTAGACAAAGATGCAAATAAAATAACTATTAGTGTAGATATCAATCAAATAAGCGTAAAAGAATCTCTTAAAAAATTATTAGATATTTTTGATATAGAAGATATAGATGTATATTATGCAGATCTTGAAACAGTAATTAGAAATATTTATGAAAGAGATTCGAATAGCAACTAAAATAGTAAAAACTCTCACAAAAGATAGTATTCATTATCCAAAAAGATTGTATGCTAGTATTTTAGTGGTAACAGGAAGACTGGCTGTATTACTTGCTCTGTATGCATATGTATTTAAACTCAACACTGGTGTTATAAATGGTGTAACTTATATTGTTGTGGCATGGAGTATGTTCTTTTACTTTATATTTTCTAATTTTAATTTACGACGAATATCGAGGTCTATTATGACAGATATACAATCGGGGAACATAGAAGTATTCATAAATAAACCAATATCATATCTATTTTATAAAATATGGTGGACTATTGGGATAGGACTCTATGAATTTATTTTTATCGGTATTCTTGGTGCGTTTATTTTAGGAATGTCTATTGGTGCACCAGAATCTATGACACTTTTAATATTTATACCCACTCTAATTTTAGAATTTATTCTGGCTACTATTCTTACTCTGATTATTTATTCTATTATTGGATTCTGTGCTTTTTGGGTTGAGGACATAAATCCAATTTTTTGGATTATTGATAAATTTATAATGATATTAGGTGGATCATATTTGCCGGTAGCGCTCTTCCCTGATCTTATGTACAAGATAGCCATATATAGTCCATTCGGTGCCTCAATGTTTATTACTCATGTTGTATATGATACGTGGAGAACTGATTGGTATAAATTCATTGGCATACAAACATTATGGATTATTATCTTAGGATTATTTTTAATTTGGTTATTTAAAAGAGCTAGCAAAAAATTATCAGTTAATGGGGGATAATGTATGTGGAAAGAATTAAGATTTGCGATATATGCAACTAAAAAAAATATACAAAATAGTGCCGAGTTGCGCACTAGTTTTCTAATGAATATTTTTGGGATGGCAATCAATAACATTGCTTTTGTATTTCTTTGGATATATTTTGTAAAATCAGTAGGAATAATAGGAGGTTGGACAACTTATGACATTATTGGATTGAATGGTTTTGCAGCTCTAACTTATGGACTTGTCTTTTCTGTGGGGATAGGAATTAGAAAATTACCAGAATATGTAGCTTCTGGGTCTTTTGATAGATTTATGCTTTCTCCAAAAAATCTATTAGTTAGAGTTGCTACTTCAGTCTTTAGTTCTTCTGCTGTTGGAGATATTATTTTTGGAATTATTTGTATTGGCATCTATGGAATCCTGGCACAAATTAGTCTTCTACAAATACTTTTTGTATTAATTTTAATTATATTTGCAACCCTAATATTTTTATCTTTATCCATAATCGTTTACAGTTTAAGTTTCTATTTTATCGATGCAGGAACTGTAACCGATGGAGTTTTTCAACTATTTTTTACTCCTACCCTTTTTCATGGAGGGGCATTCCATGGATTTGTAAGATTTATATTTACATTTATCATACCCTCACTCTTGGTAGCAGCAATTCCCATAGAGACAGTAAAAAACATGTCCTGGAAAAGCCTCTTAATGGTTGCTATTTTAACTTCTATTTGGGTATTTATTTCTATTAAAATTTTTAATAATGCGGTAAAAAAATACGAGAGTGCCAATTTTATGACCTTTGGTCAATAAAACAGATGTTATCTTCAGTCTTTTGACAAAAACTGCTTTGCAATATAAACTAGATGGATTGGAATAAGTCCCGTTAGAAGCCGCGGTCGCAGTTTATAATGGGAAAACAAAGGAATGATAATTATTTAAATTTAATTTAGCAGGGATTAATCTCTTTTAAAAGAGACCGCGACCTGCTTCTAACGGGATGAAAACAACAATCAAAAAACTTGAAAAGAGTGAAATCGAGATTACTGGAGTTCTTGAAGTTGCCGAGTTTGAAAAGTATGAGGAGAAGGCACTTAATACTATTGGAGAGAGATTAGAACTTCCTGGTTTTCGCAAAGGAAAAGCTCCAACCACTATTGTTAAAGAGAGTGTCAAAGAGATGGAATTATTAGAAGAAATGGCAGAGGAAGCTCTTTACAATGCTTACCCAAAAATATTAGAAGAACACAAAATCGATGCTATCGGTCGCCCTCAGATTTCTATTACAAAAATTGGCCGAGGTTCTGATTTAGAATTTAAAATTATTACAGCTGTTATTCCAGAAATAAAATTAGGTGATTATAAAAAAATCTCTAGTGAACAAAATAAAAACGAAGAATATAAAAAGGAAATTATTGTTGAAGAAAAAGATGTAGAAAAAGTTATTCTAGATCTTCGTAAAATGAGAGCAGAGCAATCTCGCCCTGCACATGAACACAAGGAGGGAGAAGATGCGGAGGCCCATGCTGCTTCTCATACTGAAATTCCAGAGAGTGAATATCCAGAATTTAATGATGAATTTGCAAAATCTTTTGGTAAGTTTGAAAATGCTGATGCTTTCAAAGAAAAAATTCGCTCAAATATAAAGATTGAAAAAGAAACTGAGCAAAAAGATAAACTTCGTCTTGCTATTGTTGAAGATCTTGTGAAACAATCAGAAGGAGAAATTCCAGAAATCTTGATTCAGAGTGAAACAGATAAAATCTTATATAGACTCGAAGCAGATATAACAAATATGGGCTTCAAGTTTGAAGATTATTTAAAACAAATTAGTAAAACTGAGGCAGATTTGAGAGCTGAATGGCGTGCTGATGCTGAGAAACGCGCTAAACTTCAAATGATTATTCATACAATCTCCGAAAAAGAAAGCCTTAAGGCAACAGAAGAAGAGATAGAAAAAGAAGTTACACAAATTACATCAATGTATAAAGATGCTGATCCTACTCGAGCAAAAGCATATGTGGAACAAATGTTAGAAAATGAAAAAGTTTTAACTTTTCTTGAAAAACAATAATTAAATTAAAAAACACTCCACACTTGGAGTGTTTTTTAATTTAATACTTTAAGACAAAAAATAAAAAGCAGCTGCATTAAAAATGCAACTGCTTAATAATAAAATCGAACTTCAGGTAGGTGAATATAATTTTTTGGGGAAATTATAAGTAAATAATTTATGATTCTCCTCAATTTGCCCAATGCCATTGCACCTCTCAATTATCTTCTTCAGCATTACAGCCGAGGCTCTTTTGAAGACAACTATTATTTTACGTTTAACAACACAATCATGCCTGTCTTCACCTGCTTCAGCAACCCAATTATCTCCTTCAATAGAATTCATTAATTCCTCTTCAGAGACAATAAACTCTTGCCCTATGTGGCTATTGTCGAAAGCCTTTAACTTTATCCCATTTTTTTTATTTCCCATATTTTTAATTTTTTAGTTTACTCATTTTTATAACAAAAACAAGTAAATGTCAACCAAAAAAATGAGTTACATAGGTGCAATTTAAACAAAACAAACCCCCTTAAATTATAAAGGGGGTTCAATTTTTTTCTTTTTCCAAAGAGGAACAGTCTCATGTGCTGTTTCTCCAATCTTAACCAATTTAGACACAAGTGCATTTCCCTCGTTAACCCTAGTTATTTCAATTGTACCTTTTGGAAAATTATTTAATAAAGAATTATAGGAATTAACATTTTCTATATCACCGCAATTCCAACTTAGATGATTATAAAGAACTTCCATTTTTTTCTACCCTTGCAGGATTTATTAAATTTATAACTAATTTATTATTTATATAATAATACTTATTTAATAAATTATCAATATTATTTATAAAATAACTCGATTAGTAAAAAATATCCTCTTTTGATATAATTTACTTGTATCAATTAATCCATTTTAAATTTATGTTAATACCTACAGTTATAGAAAAATCACAATTTGGAGAAAGAGCTTATGACATATATTCTCGCCTTTTGAACGATAGAATTATCTTTCTGGGTGGTGGAATAGACGACCATACTGCCAATTTAATAATAGCCCAACTTTTATATCTTGATAATATAGATTCAAAAAAAGATATTCACCTTTATATTAATTCTCCCGGGGGTTCAGTTACAGCAGGACTTGCAATCATCGATACTATGAATTTTATCAAAAGTGATGTTTCAACAATCTGTGTCGGAATCGCGGCTTCCATGGGGGCACTTATTCTTTCTTCAGGTAAAAAAGGTAAACGTTTTACCTTACCAAACTCTGAAGTAATGATTCACCAAGTTATGGGCGGTACAGAAGGTCAAGCAAGTGATATTGCTATTAATGCAAAACATATTTTGAGAACAAAAGATAATCTAAATAAAATTCTGGCTCAAAATACAAATAAGAAAATGGAACAAGTTGAAAAAGATTCTGATCGCGATTATTGGATGACCTCCGACGAAGCCAAGAAATATGGAATCATTGATGACATTATCGTGAAACAAAAAATTGTAAAATAAACTAAACTAAAAAGCCTAAGCTTGGAAGCTTAGGCTTTTTAGTTAAAAATTTAAAATCTAGACAAAACTTCATTTTTGGAGTATTATGAAGGCATCGAATTTTAAAAGTTTTATTGAAATGTTCGCTTTTTTAATGCAGTTACGACATCTATTTAATTTATGAACCTAACGCCTATGACTGAATTCTGTTCTAAATCAATCATACTTGCTCGATTATAAGCCCACAAAAAGTGGAGCCTATACTGTGTTTTAAGGCGACATCAAGTCGCTTATGAGTTTAATAACAATAATAATTATAGCCATTGCAGCCATCTGTATAGGTGCTGGAATTGGGTATTATTTACGACTTATTGTTTCTCTTGGTCAAAAAGGTTCCATGGAACTTGAAATCAAGAAAATAATGCTAGCCGCAAAAGAAGATGCCCAAAAGGTCATCGATGAAGCAAAGAAAAAAGGTGAAGCCCATCTTACTGAGGTTAATAAGGAAACAAAGGTTAAAGAGGATGAATGGAAGCAAACAGAACACCGTTTAATTAAAAAAGACGAACTGTTGGATTCCCGTCAGGCTGAAATAGACCGTGAAGTTGATAGAATCAAGACAAAGATAGAGGAAGTAAAAAAAATCAAAGAAAGAGTTGACGGTATGGAGACAGAAAAAGAAAAAGAGCTTGAAAAAGTTGCTCGTCTTTCAACGGAAGAAGCCAAAGATGTCCTTTTCAAAAATATTGAAGAGAAATATGAAGAAGATTTACTTGTTCGTATGCAGAAAATGGAAACTACAAATTCTGAGAAGTTAGACCGTCGCGCTAAAGACATTCTTGCTGCTAGTATCAATCGTCTGGCTTCTTCAACAGCTTCTGAAATGATGACAACTTCTGTTAATATTCCAAATGATGAAATTAAAGGAAAAATCATCGGTAAAGAAGGTAGAAATATTCGAGCTTTCGAAAAAGCTTCCGGAGTAGAACTAATTATTGATGAAACCCCAGGAGCCATCGTTATTTCTTCTTTTGACCCCGTTCGTAGACAAGTGGCTCGTCTCGCTCTTGAAAATCTTATACTAGACGGAAGAATTCAACCTGCAAAGATTGAAGAAGTCGTCGCTAAAGCCCAAGAAGATATAAACAAAATAATTAAAGACAAAGGAGATCAAGCTGTTTATGAATGTGGAATATTTAATCTTGACCCACGAATTACAGCGATTGTCGGACGTTTATACTTCCGAACCTCTTATGGTCAAAATGTTCTCCAGCACTCAATCGAGATGGCTCACATTGCCGGAATGCTTGCTGAAGAATTGGGAGCAGATGTTCAAGTTGCTAAAGCAGGAGCTCTCGTTCACGATATTGGTAAAGCCCTCGACCATGAGGTTCAAGGAACTCACATTGATATTGGTATTAGAATCCTTCAGAAATTTAAGGCTGATCCAAGAATCATTACTGCAATGAAAAGTCATCACGATGACACACCTCATGAATCTATCGAATCTGTCATTGTTCAAACTGCCGATATGATTTCCGGTGGCCGCCCAGGAGCAAGACGTGATAGTGTTGAAAACTATATAAAGAGACTTCAAGAGCTTGAAGCTCTTGCTACCAGCTTTGAAGGTGTAGAAAAATCATACGCCCTATCAGCAGGAAGAGAAATTAGAATCTTTGTTACTCCAGAAAAAATTGGAGATATCGAAGCTAAAAATATGGCTCGTGATATAGCTAAAAAAATAGAACAAGAACTTACATATCCTGGTGAAATCAAAGTTACTGTCATTAGGGAAAACCGTATTATTGAATACGCTAGATAAATAATTAAGATTAAAAAGATAAAATGCCAGAAATTTTTGCGAAAACAAGAATTTCTGGCATTTTTTTTAATACACATATTATAAGTGTCAATCCCCTTATCCCCCTTGTTTTAAAATGGGCTTGGTATATAATGTTATTACTCCTATTTATTAGGGATCGTTTGCAAACGGTCGAATATTATTCAGCTAGCATTCTCATTTTTTTTGAAAGAAAATAGTGAGAAACTAAATTCAATGAATAAACAAGCATTAGTAGAATTAGTTCACGAAAAAATCGGCGGTACAAAAGTACAAGCTGAAGAAATCGTAAACGCAATGTTTGATGCCATCGTTGCTACTTTGAAAAAAGGCGGCGAAGTATCAATTGCAGGAATCGGAATCTTTTCAGTTAAGGCTCGCGCAGCCCGTATGGCTCGCAATCCTAAAACTGGAGAGCAAGTTAAAGTTGCTGCAACAACTGTTCCAAAGTTTAGAGCCGCAAAAGCTCTTAAAGACGCTGTTAAATAATATTAAAATTGTTTACACAATTTCTATAATATAAAGAAAAAACCACTCTATTCTATCTATGAGTGGTTTTTCTATTTTTAATTTTAAATAAAATATATCTTAAATCTTATATTTTTCTATTCTAAAAAGAGTAAGGCAATCATTGATAATGCCCCTAAAATTATAATAGCAAGCTGAATTAAGGAGTGCTTAATTTTTTTTGTTTTATGTAGTTCTGGAATTAAATCAGCTAATGCTATATAGATAAACCCCCCAGCCGCAATGGGTAAAAACCAAACAATAGAATCTTTTGCAACATTTCCAAATATGATAATAATTACAACCCCTAAGACTGAAGTAAGAGCTGAAAAAAAGTTTAGCCATAAGGCTCGTTTTTTTGAATAACCAGAATGTATCAATACAGCAAAATCTCCTATTTCTTGAGGAATCTCATGTAAAACAACGGCAATTGTTGTAGCAATACCAACAGGAATACTAACCAAAAAACTCGCTCCAATAATAATACCGTCTATTAAATTATGGAAACCATCGGTCACAAGAACTAACTTCCCTACCGGGTGAATATCACTTTCTTTGTCTTCTCCATGATGGTGCCAGTGTATAAATTTCTCAATTACAAAAAAAATTAAAATCCCACCAATAATTAAAATTCCAACCAAGCTTTCGTTTAAATTACTGTTAAAAGATTCCGGAATTAGATGTATAAATGCATCACCAAGCAATGCTCCGATGGCTAAACTAATCAAAAAATTAATATATTTATCCAAAGCATCCTCTTTCAACAACAAAGTCACCACTCCCACAAATGAGACTAGACTCACGATCGCAACACCTATAAATGCATAAAAATAATTTATAATCATATTATTTACATTCCTTACAAACTCCAAATAGTTCTAATGAATGTTCTTTTATTGTTTTAAATTTAGTCGACCTTTCTACTATTTTTTCTAATAATTTTTCCATATCTTTATTTTCTTTAAAATCTTCAATCTCTCCGCATTTAAGACAAACAAGATGGTGATGGTGGTCATTATTTAATTCAAAATAAACAGAGTCTTTACGTAAATCAATTTTTTTTAAAATTTCACTTTTTTCAAACGATGAGAGAGTTCTATAAACAGTGGCTTCATTTATATTTTTCAAATTGCCTTTTTTATTTTTCAAAAGTCTTTTATAAATATCTTCAGCATTAAGAGGAAGTTTACTTTCAGAAAAAATTTCCAAGATAGAAACTCGAGCCTCGGTCACCTTATACCCTTTTTCTTTCAATATACTACCTATATCTATTTTTTTGTGACAAATTTCATCCATTTTTTGAGTTTAACACAGATGCAAATGACTTGCAACTAAGTCATCAATAAATTATCTTGATAATATAATTGTTTTTAATAGAAAATATGTTAAGATAAGAAAGTTATCAATTAGATATCAAATATCGGGGTGTAGTATATCGGTAGTATCCGTGTTTTGGGAACACGAGGGCCGGGTTCGATTCCCGGCACCCCGACACAAAAACAAAAAGCCTTCGCAAGAAGCGCTTTTTTGTTTTTGTGTCGGGGTGAGCAAGCCATCTGCATGGCTTGCGTCCGGGAATCGAAGCCCGAATCGTTTTTCGATGTTAATCGAAACGATTCGGGATACTGGTTCTGTAAGAACCGATACATGTACTCATGGTCCCGGATTTTGCCTGCGCACATTGCGTCCGGGAATCGAAAGATTGGTGCTGTTTTGTTTTAATAAACAAAACCACCAATCACGCGCCGTTGGCGAGATATCCCGGCATTTGTTTGATAAGAGTACTCACGGTCCCGGCATTAAAAAATCGCTTAACTTTCGTTAAGCGATTTTTAAAAAGAGAATTTCTCTTTTATTTTACCTGTGGATAATTTCTGTTTATCAAAAGCCACTTATAAACTTTATCCACATACGGGAAACGCCAAATTAACTTTTCCCAACTCTCGATTTTTTGGGCTTCTCTGTTCAAATTTTCAAACCCAATACCATTAAGAGGAAAAATTGTTTCTTTTACTTCTGTTATTTGCCAATCTTCATGTTCTCGTCTTTTTCTTTGAATATAACCTAAAAAATTAGGTAAAATTTTCTCAATTGTTTCATCAACAATATCTTTTTCTGTTGAAATGACAGAAAATACAAAAACGGCATGAGGGTCTCCTGGACGTGTTGATTCATGAAAATCACTTAGGGTATGTCCACTGAGTTTTGCAGAAGATATTCTTTTCCCAAAATTATGGGAATATGTTCCAAGGGAATCCAATAATTCATTGGCTGGCTGTTCAAAATGATCAACAAAAGTATAACCGTACTTACCCCAATAATCCCAATGAGCATTGAGTGTTTGGACTACATCATTATCAAATGGTGCAATCAACTGAAAAGATTTTAAATAGACGTTCATTTTCTTAATTTTTAAGTTTCATACTAAAAGCATATTTTATCCTAAGATTACTTAAACATAAGAGCTATGTCAAGATAAGTGACCGTGAGTACATTCCCGTTTTATTAAGGGATAGTCTACTTAATTAAAACGCAATCCTTTAGTGTTTGTCATCTATTACCTAGAACAAGGGAAGTCTTCCTCTAAGAGGACAGTATCCCATTTCGTTTCGGTTAACACCGAAAAACGAAATGGGCTTCTACTCCCTTACGCTTCGCCTGCAGAGGCGAAGCTCTCCTGCACAATATACAAAAAGCACCTTGATAGGTGTTTTTTGTATTATGTGCGGGATAAGGGACCGTGAGTACACTTGTCGGCTACTACGTAGCCAGGTACTTTTCAGGTTTTGTAACCAAAACATTGAAAAGTCTTTCGACTCCCTTACGCAAGCCATGCAGATGGCTTGCTATCCCGCACATAATACAAAAAGCACCTTGATAGGTGTTTTTTGTATTATGTGCGGGATA
>JBBRVK010000024.1:0-10343 GCA_038247045.1 Minisyncoccia bacterium
CGTTGTGAAGAAAAAATATCTCATCAATATCCATTAGTAGAATTTGGAATGGGTATTGTCTTTCTCTTGATTGCTTATCACTTTTTACCAATACTTTATTTTACTCTAACTTCATATATTTTATTATCAGCATTTTTTGCTTTAGTATTTTCAATTCTGATGGTTATTGCTGTTTATGATATACGCCATAAAATTATTCCTGATAAATTAGTTTATACTTTTGCTTCTGTTTCTTTTCTTTCAGTTTTTGTTAACGCTTCTGGGTTAGGACCATTACTTGTTTTACCTTCCGCCATCTATTTTATTGCTGGACCACTTTTGGCCTTACCTTTTGCTCTTATTTGGTTGGTATCAAAAGGTAAGTGGATGGGCTTAGGGGACGCCAAGCTAATGCTTGGTATTGGTTGGTTATTAGGACCAATGCTAGGTCTTTCTGCTATGATAATGTCTTTTTGGATAGGATCAATTATAAGTTTGGGTATAATGTTTTTCTCTCACAAGAAAGTTGACATGAAAACAGAAATCCCGTTTGCTCCTTTTTTGATAATTAGTACTTTAATAGTATTTCTTTTTAGTATTGATATTTATACACTTGCTTCATTGTTTCAATTTTAATATATTAAATTAATGCATAAAATATTAATTAAAATTTTTATAAACATACATCATAAAAAAACAACATCAAATTTGATGTCGGGGTTTACCTTGGTGGAACTAATGGTTGTTATATCTATTTTTATGGTTATCTCTAGTTTGGTGATTTTTAATTATGGAGATTTCAGATCTAAGGTTTCATTGCAGAATTTAACTGACGATATTGCTCTTTCTGTCCGTAAGGCTCAGAGTTTTGCGATTGGAGCCCGGGCTATTGGAACTGATTTCAGTAATAGTTATGGTGTTCATTTTGCCTTAAACACTAATTTACCTACACCACTTGCTGGGTCAAATAAGTCTTTTTTAATGTTTTCGTCCATTGATAAAGTTTATGACGATTCAGGAAGGTCTGTTTGTGGTGACGGCGCTTCTACAAGTATAAATGAATGTGTTGAATTATTTAAAATAACAACAGCTGATATTATAAAAAGTATAAAATCTTCAGATGGAACTATCGCGACTTCTGGATCATCTTCATCACTAGATATTTCTTTTACTCGTCCAAATCCAAGAGCCTATTTTTGCTTTAAACCAAATGGGGCAACCACTTGTTCCCTTAATGTTACAAGTGTTGATATAATAGTATCAAATGGTTTATCTGGAACAAAAGAAAAAACCCGAACAATCTCTGTTCAAAATACTGGGCAAATAAGTATTCAATAATATGATTTTAAATAAATTAAAAATAAATAGAGGTTTTACTTTAATTGAACTTATGGTTGCGACTACTTTGTTTACTTTTATAATGGTTATGGGCGTTGGCTCTTTGATTACTTCAACTAATGCGGCTAGAGCTTCTCAGAAACTTCAAATTGCCGTTGATAATGTAAACTTTGCGATGGAAAGTATTACCAGAGAACTTCGTACTGGAACTTCTTTTTATTGTGGGCCTGCTGCAAGTGTTACCAATAAAGAGCAAAAAGATTGCACTGCTGGAGATGTAATAGCTTTTACTCCACCACAGGATGTTGGTGGTGCTCCTGTTAGAGTTGCATATAGACTATCTCCAAGAGACAACGGAAAAGGAACCTCGAGTTTACAGAGGTGTGACCCAAACTGCTATGATATTGTATCAAATGATGTTGATGTGAGATTTTTAAAATTTAATGTAAGAGGTTCTAGTCTTATAGATATGATTCAACCAAGTGTTCAAATTTTAATGAAAGGGGTGGTTAATGTAAAAGGGGTAGATACTTCTTTTGTTTTGCAATCAATGTCCTCTCAACGTTCAGTTGAAAAATAATATGACATTTTATAAAACACAAAAAAATAAAGAGTTTATTTTCACCTTAACCCTTGTGTTGCCCCCTAGTTTTTTAAATATAATTACTTACAAACCATAATATATGAAAAAAATATTTTATAAAATTTTTCCACATCGGCATAACAAAAATAAAACACGAAGTTTATTGTCGGGGTTTACACTTGTTGAAGCATTGGTTGCTATTATGATTTTATCCGTTTCTGTTGTTACTCTAGTTGGTCTTACTGCCAGCAGTGTTGTGTCAGCAAGATATGCAAACAATCAAATTAGTGCAACTTATCTTTTGCAAGAAGCTATTGATTCTATCAGGAATAGTCGAGATACTATCGCTTTTCAGCAAGCAACAACAGGCGGTGGATGGGCTAATTTTTTAGCCAGGTACAATAAATGCATAACTGGAGCCTGTTATCTTAAAATGGAAAATTTTAATCCAGCTGATCAGACCGGTGCCGATGTCTTTTCTTGTGGGGGAGTAGAGTATTGTCCATTTTTGAATTATGATAATTCAACAAGTCCTCAGACTTTTTATGTTTATACAAATGGGGCAAACATCACAGCTAGTAAATTTAAGAGACAAGTAGTCATAACTAATCTTAACGCTGATATGGTGCAAGTTACTGCTACCGTTACTTGGTTAAATGGAACAATCTTGAAAACTCAATCTCTTGAAACGATTCTTACAAATTGGCAGAAATAATATTATATGAAAAAATGGATTAAAAAAACAAAAGAGAGTGGGTATACTATATTGTTTACAACTGCGATCGTTGGTATTGTTTCTATGATTACAATGGGAATGGCCAATACTGCATATAAGCAAACAATTTTATCTGCTGTTGCAAAAGACTCAACGACGGCATTTTATCAGGCCGATATCGCGTCAGAATGTGCATTGTATGCCGACTATGAATTTAATATGAGTTTACCCAACCCTTGGACTTGTGGTCCTTATTCTTTATCTACTGGTTCAACTGGTGGACCACTTCCCGTAAAGATAGATTATACTATGAATTCTCAAGATTCAAACCAGAATAATAAATGTTTTAGTATTGTTGTTGATAAAACAGAATTGGTTGATCGTATCTTAACTGTTGTAACAGCTAAAGGTTATAATATTTGTGATAAATCTAAAATAAGGACTGTCGAGCGAGCCCTTGAGGTTACTTATTAAATTATGGATGATATTAAAGTAAAAAACCGAATAGAAAAACTTCGGCAAGAAATTTCTCGTCTGCGTTTTTTATACCATGTCGAGAATAGTCCCAATGTCACAGATGATGTTTATGAATCTCTTACTCGTGAATTACATCAATTGGAAATGAAATATCCAAAATATTCAGACCTCAATAGTTCGATTTATCGTGTGGCGGGAAAACCACTTCCAAATTTTAAAAAAGTTAAACATGAGATTAGAATGCTTTCTTTGAATGATGCTTTTTCTGAAGAAGAAATCATTGATTGGGAAAAAAGAATAACTAAATTAATTAATATTAAAACTAGTGAAGTAGGTTATTTTTGTGAAGTTAAATTAGACGGGTTATCAGCCTCTTTGTTTTATAAAGATGGAGTTTTTATTAGAGGTGCAACTCGAGGTGATGGTTTTATAGGTGAGGATGTAACAGAAAATTTAAAAATGATTGAGACAATTCCATTACATCTTATCGGTAATACAAAAGGAGAAATTGAAGTCCGAGGAGAAGTAGTCATGACTAAAAAATCTTGGGAGAAGTTGAATAAAAGGCAAACCTCTCAAGGTAAAGCAATTTTTGCAAATACGAGGAACGCAGCAGCAGGAAGTTTGCGCCAGCTTGATTCTAGTATTGTTAGAGAAAGGAGTTTAGATTTTTTTGCTTGGGATATTGCGCAATTAAAAGTTAATGATAAAGAATTAAAAATTAATACACATTCGGAAAAACACGGAATGCTTCGAAATTTTGGTTTTCAACTTGCTCCATACGAGAAAAGAGCGAAAAATCTAGCAGAAGTTTTTTCTTTTATTAAAGAGGTAGGGAAAATCAGAGCAGGTCTTCCTTACGGAACAGATGGGGTTGTCATCTCTATTGATAATATTGAACTACAAGAAAATCTTGGTTACATTGGTAAAGCTCCTAGATATATGGTTGCCTATAAATTTCCAGCCGAAAGAGCTACAACAATTATTACGGATATCACTGTAAATGTTGGTAGAACAGGAACCATAACACCACTGGCTCATTTTAACCCTACTCTTGTTGCAGGTTCTATTATATCAAAAGCAACGTTACATAATATGGACCAAATCGAGAGATTAGATATACGAATTGGAGATACTGTTGTTATTCAAAAAGCTGGAGATGTTATTCCTGAAATTGTTGAAGTGTTAACTGATATGCGTACAGGTAAGGAGAAGAAATTTAAAATGCCTAAAAATTGTCCAGTGTGTGGCTTTGAAATAGAAAGGAAAGGGGCGGGAGGAAGAGAAAGCTTCTCTTCTTCCCGACCAAATACTGCTGAATCAAATTCTGTAGCTTTTTATTGTACAAATAAAAATTGTCCTGCACGAGAAAGACGTGGACTTCAGCATTTTGTAAACATATATGAGATTTACGAAATCGGGCCAAAAATTTTAGATAGATTAAAAGATGAAGGTCTAATAACAGATGCGGCAGATCTTTTCACACTAGAAAAATCAGATTTATCTGGTCTTGAACGTTTTGGTGAGAAGTCCGCCGATAATATTATTTCTTCAATTGAATCTCATAAAAAAGTTTCATTATGGAGGTTTGTATATGCTCTTGGTATAATCCATGTTGGTGAACAGACCGCCCAAGATCTTGCAAATCATTTTGAAACACTAGACAAAATTATCAAAGCAAAAGAAGAAGATTTTGGTCGCATAGAAAATATCGGGCCAGTTGTTACAAAAAGTATTTATGAATTCTTCCGTGATGAAAGAAATATTAATTTTATAAATAAACTTTTGGAGAATGGTATTGTCGTCTATCAGCAAAAAGTAGAAAGCAAAAAACTTGTGAATAAGATTTTTGTTCTTACTGGAACCCTTAATTCATTATCTCGTGAAGAAGCAAAGAAGAAGATTCTTGTCGAAGGAGGAAGGGTATCAAGTTCAGTCTCTAAAAATACAAACTATGTTATTGCAGGTGATGAACCAGGTAGTAAGTATAATGATGCCATTTCTCTTGGGGTTACTGTGCTTGATGAAAAAGAATTTTTGAAGTTATTCTAAATTTTAAAAAATCATAAAATATGTTATTCTTAACATATGCAAATAGAAGATATTAAAAAATTAGCTATTTTGGCTAGAATTGACCTAAGTGACGAAGAAATGATTGAAATTGCAAAAGATTTTGATCCTATTTTGGCGTATGTTAGTCAGGTCCAAGAAGTGTCTAAACTCAATGATTTATCTGTTGGGTCATCATCCAATGATTTTGTCTTAAATAATATTATGAGAGAAGATGAAGTTACAAATAAAAGCGGAGAATATACTGATAAAATTATAAATTCTATGCCAGAGACAGAAAGTGGATTCTTAAAAGTTAAACAAATTTTATGATAGATATAAATAATCTTACAATCGAAAAAGCCCATGAATCACTTTCAAAAGGTGAGTATACTGTTACCGATTTAATAAATGCTTATCTTGAAGTAATTAAAAATAAAAATGAAGATATAAACGCTTACTTGGAAGTTTATAGTGATATAGAATACCAAACAAAAATTGCAGAACAGATGTTTAAAGACGGTAGTGCTACTTTAATGACTGGCATTCCAATTGCACTGAAAGACAATATGCTTTTCGAAGGTCATATTGCTTCTGCTGGTTCTAAAATTCTTGAAAATTATAAAGCTACTTACAGTGCTGGTATTGTTAATCAACTTAGAGATAAAGGTGTTGTATTTTTAGGTAGAACAAATATGGATGAATTTGCTATGGGTTCTTCCACCGAAACAAGTGCTTATGGAAATACTAAAAATCCACTAGATACAAGTCGTGTACCTGGAGGTTCTTCAGGTGGCTCTGTGGCAGCACTTTCAATGAATGGAGCTTTAGTTACCTTAGGTAGTGATACTGGTGGTTCTATACGTCAACCAGCCGCTTTCTGTGGACTTGTAGGACTTAAGCCAACATATGGAGCCGTCTCTCGTTACGGAATCATCTCAATGGGAAGTTCACTTGACCAAGTAGGTCCTTTTGGAAAGAACGTAAGAGATACAGAAATTTTATTTGAAGCAATAAATGATTATGATTGCCACGATAGTACCTCTGTCAAAAAAGAAGACCGTGCAAAGATTTTACCTCTTAAAAAGAAAATTGGTGTTCCTCGCTCGTTTCTAAGCGGGGAAGGGATTGAACCAGAAATAATTAAAAATTTTGAAGAGAATTGTCAAAAGTTAAAAGAAGCAGGATATGAACTTGTTGATATTTCTTTACCCTTGATAAAATATTCCTTAGCGGTTTATTATATTATTTCACCAGCAGAGGTTTCGAGTAATCTAGCTCGTTATGATGGCATTCGTTATGGTTTACACGAAGACGGAGCAAATCTTTATGAGGTTTATACAAAAAGTCGAGGTAAGGGTTTCGGCAAGGAAGTTCGTCGAAGAATTTTACTCGGCACTTATATTTTATCTCATGGTTATTATGATGCTTATTATAATACTGCAATCAAAGTTCGTAAGGCAATAAAAGAAGAACTTTCAAAGGCCTTTCTCGATGTTGATGCTATTATTACCCCCACTTCACCATTTATGCCGTTTAAGTTTGGTGAAAAATTAAAGGACCCAGTTGGGATGTATCTATCTGATCTATTTTCTGTTCCGGCAAACATTGCCGATATTCCAGCAATTTCAGTTCCCGCAGGAAAAAATAATGAAGGTTTACCTTTTGGGCTTCATATAATGGCGCCACTTTTTAGAGAAGATATCCTCTTTACTATTGGGAAAGATTTTGAAAAACGAGCCACGACTAAGTAAAATTATTTTTAAAAATAATTTTACTTAGCTGGACTACTTTTTCTACAAACGGTTTACCGTTTAATAAAACGGGAGTATAATATTAATTATGGAACAAGGAAATACAATACAAACTGCAATACAGCAACCTCTTTTTGATCCAACTTATTTAAACATTGAATATGTTTTTGATAAAATTGATAAATCTATTCAGCCTATAATAGACACCGTTACTAACCCTCACACTTGGGCAACAATTGGGACAATCTCAGGATTAATATCTATTTTAGCTCTTTCGATAATTATTTTTTCTCTTGTTAGGATGTTTGAAATACAAGCTTTTGATAAAGAAGAAATTGAACATGAAATCAACCATGCTTTAGCTAAAGATAAAGAAACAGAAAGAAATTTAAATCCACGCTGGAAATATATTTTAACTCTTATTGAGAGTCCAAATGAGTCAGATTGGAGAGTTGCAATAATTGAAGCAGATACTTTACTTGAAGAATCTTTTAAGGAAAGGGGACTAGTGGGTAATACTATGTCAGAGCTGTTAGAGGAAGCTAAGGCTAATGGTTATCCTAGTATTCAAAATGCTTGGGATGCCCATCTAATCAGAAATAAGATTGCTCATGATGGACTAGAATTTCCCTTAAGTCAGGTAGAAGGAAGACGCGTTATAAAATTATATCAAAATGTTTTTGAGGAATTAAAGGTTATAAATTAAAAAAAGCGTTGAATCGTAAATGATTCAACGCTTTTTGTATTAGAATAAAAAGTTAAAGAAGAATACTAGCTAACTCTGAGAGTTCAGAACGCTCGCCTTTCCTCAGTACAACGTGAGCATAAAGATGTTGACCTTTAAATCTGTCAATCAAATAACTAAAACCATTCGATCTTTCGTCTAATAATGGTACATCTATTTGAGATGTGTCCCCAATCATAACGATTTTAGTTCCCTTGCCGGCACGGGTAATAATTGTTTTGACTTCATGCGGGGTGAGATTTTGACACTCATCGATGATAAAAAACTTATTACTTAAACTTCTTCCTCTAATATAAGGGAGAGGTTCAATTTTGATTTTATTATCTTTTCTGAGTTCATCAATCTTCTTGAAATTTAAAGAAGATTTTTTGATCTCATCAAGATTGTCAAACATTCCCTGCATATAAGGATTTAGTTTTTCGTTGGCATCACCAGGAAGAAATCCAATATCTCTACCCATGGATACTGTTTCTCTTGTAAATAATACTTCTTCGAAAGTATTATTTTCCATTAAGTGAAGCGCGACTGCTAATGAGACAATTGTTTTACCTGTTCCTGCTTTTCCTAAAATGGTTATCAGGTTAATTTCAGGATCTAAAAGCACTGTCATTGCAAACGCTTGTTCTGAATTTAAGGGTTTTATTCCGTAACAAGAAAGAGGTTCTTTGGTAATAAGGTGAATTTGATTTTTTTTGTAGATAGCCAGAGCAGATTTTTTCTGGTTATTTGATTTTAAAATAACAAATTCATTTTCGTACGGTTTTTGCTCATCAAAAGGTAAGCTAATTGCCTTTTTTTTGTACAACAGATCAATTAATGTTGAATCAACTGATATTGTTAGTGTGTTTTCATATAAACCACTAATATTAGAAACCATATCAGTTTTATAATCCTCGGCTTTAATTTTAAGTGAAGCTGCCTTCATCCTTAAATTTACATCTTTTGAGACCAGGATTAATTCTCTTCCAGAATTTTTTATCCGGGGGTTTGCTAAAACGTAAGCCGTGTTAAGAATTCTGTGATCAATAATGTTTTCCGGAAAAATTTTTTTTACCTGTTTGTGGTTAGAGTATCCAATGTCGACTTTTATTTTACCTAGTCCTTTACCTAAAGATACTCCGGTGCTAAAAAGTTCATTTTTAGGGAATTCATCAAGTGATCTTAGAAATTCTCGAGCATTGAAGTTTATAGTTTCTTGGCCTTTTTTAAAATTATCCAATTCGGTTATAACTTCAATCGGAATTGTTACGTCATGCTCTTGAAAAGACAAGTGGGCATTTGGATCATGTAAGATTACATTTGTGTCCAACTCAAAATCTTTTACTACCATTTTTTTAGTTTTTTAAGTTTACAAAAAAGCGTTATTTACCTTAAAGCTACTCTTTATATGTTTTGAAGTCAATAAGAGGGGAAATGTTTAATTATAAGGCCAAACAACTAAATCCTCGGCTGCACAAAAAAAGAAGACTTTCGTCTTCTTTTTTATATGCGCAGTCGACCGGGGTCTTTTCCTAGACTAAAATTTTTTCGTCAAAAATTTTAGTCTAGGCACCGCCTCATTATTTTCTCTGCTCTGAAAATATAATTCCGGCGTTCAAGCCCTTAAAATGTTGCACATTTTATCAACTACGCATTAAAAAAGAAGACTTTCGTCTCCTTTTTAATTTGCGCGGACTAGTGGACGAAGTGAGAACCAAAATAAGGGAACATAATGGGTATATTTATATACCAAATCTTAAAGAAAAACTAGACATATTGACATAATGTGTTGTTATATGATATAATACAAACAAGAACGATATTGTTCTTATTAAAAAAGGAGGTAATTATGAGTAAGCCAACTATTGGTCAGTCTCACACGGTTATTCAGACCCTTGCAAACAATGTGAATTGGGATGTGTTAGATCACACAATTTTG
This sequence comes from Minisyncoccia bacterium, assembly GCA_038247045.1. Taxonomy (GTDB): domain Bacteria; phylum Patescibacteriota; class Minisyncoccia; order Phycocordibacterales; family UBA9973; genus UBA8515. Next base: position 9,559 of record JBBRVK010000024.1, read on the forward strand.
CAAAAAATTGTAAATGATCCCACGGAAGCTGGTAAACAGTTCACTGCGTTTTTGAAAAATGGTGGAAAAGTTATTGTTGATAGTCCAAGGATAATCAACATTGACCGTTCTATCCCGTTTGACCCCAAATTTATTGGTGAAGGATGGTCTATTGAAGAACAAGACGAGAAATCTCTTGCTCTCACCGAAATTAACTTCAGTGAGGTTATGTTTAACTCAACCTTGGAAAAGGGAGAGAAAAGCATTAAGGGTGAAGACAATCTAAAACGTCTCAAAGAAAAAAATTGTATTCGTTTGGATGCTGGTATTTTCAAAACACTGTGGGAAAACCAAATCCTTATTCCTGAAAAATGGAAAGAAAAAACAAAAGGAAATATAACATATATTTTCTTTGATGGAACAATTCTTCGGAGCTCTCGCGGTCACCGTTCTGTCCTGTGCTTGTACTGGCTCGATGGTCGGGGGTACTGGCTCTGCATTTGGCTTGAGAATGATTGGGATGCTAATGCTCCGTCTGCTGTTCTCGCAAGTAGTACTCTGGTTTCAGAAACTTAGATTTCTTAGACCCTTTGTCCTTTGTGCATTTCGCGAAAAAAAATTGAGGGTATTTTAACCTCTACCCCTGTATTTTTATACAGGGGTTATTTTTTTATGCTAAACTACTATAGTAGAGGTGAATATGTGGAAGATTACGGTTTTTCACTACCAAAACAGTATCCATACATTGAGAATATCTTCGGCTATAGCTTAAGACAGGGTGATGTATGCAGAAACTTCAAAAATGA
>JBBRVK010000025.1:0-10150 GCA_038247045.1 Minisyncoccia bacterium
GAAATGAAGTTAAACTACTTCAACAGATTCTAATAGCAAAAGGATACCTAAAGGGAACAGCTGATGGTGTCTTTGGAAGAATGACACTATCTGCCGTTAAAGCATTCCAGACGGCAAACCATCTTAATGCTGACGGAGTAGTGGGTTCGGGGACGAGAGGGGTGTTGAATAGATAGGAAATTAATTATATGAAAAAAACCTGAAATACTACATTTTAGGTTTTTTATTCCACAAAAATAGCAGTATTTGATATTTAGATATTATGTTATAATATCTAAATTATTTATTATTATTAGTTAATTTTCCTAAATTATGAAAAATCAAAAAGGAAATATAGGGGTGATTGTTTCTTTTATTATTGTTGCTGGTCTCATCGGTCTTGTTGTCTATTCTTTGATGAACAAGCCTGTTAAAGAAAATCCATTAGAAGGCATTAATAATGCTGAAAATACTGGAACTGTAAAAACAGAAGTACCAAACACAAAACAAGAGACTCCATCAACTACCAACAAAAACATGCAACCAAATACAAAAATATTAAAAGATTTTGTTCCAGTTTCAAAAACAAATAAACTTGAAAAGACTGATATCATTGTAGGTAAGGGGGAAGAGGTTAAGTCAGGCGCAACAGTTAGTGTTCATTATACTGGAGCTGTTGCTGCAACAGGTGTTATTTTTCAAAGCTCAAAAGATTTTAGTCTTGAGCCAGTAACATTTCCACTTGCTAATGTTATCAAAGGTTGGACAGAAGGTATTCCTGGTATGAAAATTGGGGGGACTCGCAGATTGGTGATTCCCGCTGAGATGGCCTATGGCGCAACTCCACCAGGAGGTTCAGGTATTCCTGCAAATGCAGACTTGGTGTTTGATGTTGAGTTAATTGCTATTAAATAAGTATTATTTAGTTGTTTAATAGAATTATAAAAAAGTCGATATGGAAATATTGACTTTTTTATTTGCAATTTATATACTTAGAGTATCTAATTATTAGATTTATGAATAAAAAAGAAGAATCAAAAAATATTGAATATTTAATCTCTTTGTTTTTTAACACAGGAAGATTAATAAAGGAAAAATCAGCTGACAATTTTGATTGTATGTCAGTGCATAAGCACCATTTTTCAATGCTAAGAATTGAAGTTGTTCAATTGATTAAAGACGAAGGACCTACCATGAAAAGAATAGCTGAGTATCTTCATGTTAAAGCTCCTTCAGCTACATCTTTAATTAATGGACTCGTAAAAGCTGGTTATATTAAAAGAATTAATGATCCAAACGACCGGAGAATGGTGCAGATGAGAGTAACCAAAACAGGAGAGCAGTTCCTAAGGGATGGTTTAAAACAAATGACAGATAAATTAAAAGTGGTATTATTAAAATTAAGGAAAGATCAAATAGATAATTTTATTCAAATAATGTTAGATATTAATAATATATATAAATAAAAAATTATGAAAGAAAAAAGTAAATTATTTTTTAAGACTAATATAAGGAGAAAGCGTACTTGGGTGATTATTGCTCTTGTGGTTTTTGTATCTTTATATTTTATTTTGAAGCCTTCAAGTAGCGTCACTAATACTGTAACCGATATTGCAAAAACTTCAAATTTAAAAGAAACAGTTCTTGCTACTGGACAGGTAGTTTCAACAACTGATTTAAATTTATCCTTCAACTCAACTGGAGTTGTTAAATCTTTAAAAGTAAAAGTAGGAGATAAGGTTAAAACAGGGACTACACTCGCATCTCTAAATCAAGGTACAGAATTAGCAGCTCTAACTTCAGCCAGGGGTGCACTTGCTGCTGCGAATGCTCGTCTAAAAAAGACACTAGAAGGGGCTTCAAGTGAAGAAATAAATTTATCTCAAGTAGTTTTAGATCAAACTAAAATTACTCAAGATCAGCTTGTTAAAAATGCTTATGATAATCTTCTTAATTCTACCCTTGAAGCAGTTCCAGACAATGGGACGAGCGATTATATTGCTCCTATTATAAGTGGAACATATAGCGGTAGTAAGGAAGGACAGATAAAAATTTCTTCATATTATAGTGTAGGAGGAACAAGTTTTACTGCTTCAGGTCTTGCAACTGGCACGGGTATTAGTAATACAATCATTGCTCAGCCAATTGGTAATTCTGGTTTATACATTAAGTTTCCAAGCAATACTAATATTAATGTGGATGATTGGATTATTAATATTCCAAATAAAAAATCTGCGAACTATCTTTCAAATTATAATGCTTATCAATCTGCTGTCTCTCAAGCTAAATCTGCAATTGATCAGAGTGCGGCACAACTTGCTATCAAGAAATCTGCTGCTCGTGGTTCAGATATTGATCTTGCCAATGCTGATATTCTTTCGGCTTCTGGTCAGGTAGAAGCAGCTCTTGCACGTTACAATGATACGATAGTTTCTGCTCCTGTTGATGGGACTATTACTCAGATTGATATTAAAATAGGAGAACTTACTCAAGCTCAAAAAAGTGCAATTGTATTACAAGATGTTTCGAATATTTATTTAGAAACAAATATAAATGAAGCTAATATTACTAGTCTTGCAGTTGGAATGCCTGTTGATATTACTTATGATTCTTTTGGAACAGATAAAATATTTAAGGGTAGTATTACAAAGATTGACCCATCTTCAACTCTTGTTTCTGGTGTAGTTAATTATAAAGTAACTGCTAGTACCGAACAAACAACTGATCTTCGTCCAGGTATGACAGCAAACATGACAATAAAAGTTAAAGAAAAAGACAATGTTCTTACTATTCCATCTCGTTCAATTATTACTGATGATAATGGTGTTAGAACAGTTAGAATTATTACAAATACTAGAACAAAGAAATTTAAATCTGTTCCCGTGAAAACAGGATTAGAAGGTGATGGGGGAGTCGTAGAAGTTTTAAGTGGTCTTTCTGTAGGTGATGAGTATGTAATTTTAATTAAAAAATAAAAATGTTAATTGAACTTAAAAATATTATTAAAAATTATGACAATGGTGGTGTCATAACTAAAGTTTTGCGTGGAGTTGATTTATCTGTCGATGAAGGAGAATTCATTGCTATTATGGGACCATCTGGTTCTGGTAAATCAACTCTGATGCATACTATTGGATTTTTAGATCGTCCGACCTCGGGTGAGTATCTTTTTGATGGTGAGAATACTGAAAATTTTAATGATGATGAGTTGGCTCGTATTAGAAATGCGCGTATTGGTTTCGTTTTTCAATCTTTCAATCTTTTGCCTCGTACCACAGTTTTAGACAATGTTATGTTACCACTTCTGTATAGCGGCGATAAGGGTAATTATGAAAGTAGGGCTCGCAAGGCACTTGAAGCTGTTGGTCTCGGGGAAAGAATTAAATTTATGAGTAATCAAATTTCTGGTGGTCAAAAACAACGAGTCGCTATAGCTCGCGCTCTTGTTTGTGACCCAAAAGTTATTTTTGCTGATGAGCCAACTGGTAACCTTGATTCTAAAAGTGGTAGCACTGTCATGAATATCCTGGAAAAATTAAATAAAGAAGGACGAACTATCATTCTTGTAACCCACGATGTAAATGTAGCACTTCATGCAAATCGTATTGTTACAATTCGTGATGGAGAAATAGTTTCTGATAAATTAGTTCCTGAAAAAGAAAGGGTTCATTCAAAACAAGTAGACGAAGATTAATTAAAATAAAATTATGAGCAACTTTTTAAAAGAAATTAAAACCACAGCTAAAGACTTGCTCTCAAGAAAGGGAAGGTCTTTTTTGACAATCCTCGGTATTATTATTGGGGTAGCTGGTGTTATCATTATTATTTCTCTTGGTTCAGGAGCTCAATCTTTGGTTTTAGGTCAAATAACAAAACTTGGAACCAATCTCGTTGGTGTTCTTCCTGGTAAAAGTAACGAAAAGGGGCCACCTACATCAGTTTTTGGTGTTCAAATTAAAACACTTACCGTCGCTGATGTTGATACCATAAAAGACAAAGGGAAGGTTCCAAACGCAACTGATGTTACTCCTTATGTTAAAGGGAATGCTACTGTTATTTTTGGAAATGAAAATGTTGATACCTCTTTTACGGCAGTAGAGGGTAATTATCCTCGTATTACCAACATCGAAATGATAAAGGGTGATTTTTTTACCGAGGAAGAGAGTCGCTCTAGTGCTAATGTGGTTGTATTGGGTTACGATGTTGCGACAAATCTTTTTCCTAATGGAAATGAAATTGGTAAAATTGTTAAAATAAAAGTTCCCAATAATAATCCTGGTAGCGTCAGTAGTAGTATTCCGCTTCGTGTTATTGGTGTTGTAAAGAAGATGGGAACGGCTGCTTTTCAAAATCAAGATGACCAAGTCTTTATTCCTTTTTCTATCGGTCAGAGACAAATTTTAGGTATAAATTATGTCCAAGCTATTCGAGTAAAAGTTGATAATACTGTAAATGTAAGATCTACTATGGATGACATCACTCGGGTTTTACGCGAACAACATCGTATTACAAATCCTGATAATGATGATTTCTCGGTTCGCGATTTGGCGGATGCTATTAAATTATTAACAGGAATTACAGACACTCTTAGGATATTTCTAGCCCTCATGGCTGGGATTTCCCTTGTTGTTGGTGGTATCGGAATTATGAATATTATGTTGGTAACTGTTTCTGAGAGAACCCGAGAAATCGGACTTCGAAAAGCCATCGGTGCCACACGTAAAAACATTCGTAATCAATTTCTCTTTGAATCTATTATCCTTACTCTTACTGGTGGAATTTTAGGTATTATTCTTGGAGTTTTAGTTTCATATCTCATCGCACTTGGAGCACGATTTGCTGGTTACGATTGGGCTTTTATTATTTCTCCGATTGCAGTTATCCTTGCTGTTTCTGTATCAATTGTTGTTGGAATTATTTTTGGTCTATATCCAGCCCTAAAGGCTGCCAAATTAGATCCAATAGTTGCATTACATTATGAATAATATTTATTTTAAACAAGCTATACGTGGTATAAAATCAAGCCCCTCAAGGACATTTTTAACGACGCTTGGTATTATGATTGGTATTGGAACTGTTATACTTGTTCTTTCTGCAGGGGAGGGTTTTAAGAGTTATATTAATTCTCAAATTGAAGCCAATGGAACCAATGTTGTTTTCGTTGAAACTTCGGTTCCTGCTTCGACAAAAGATCGTTCAAATTCTTCATCTGGAGGTCAAGCAAAAAGTTCAGCCGAGAATGCGGTTCCAATCACTACTTTAAAAAATAAAGATATAGAAGATATAAAAAATCTCCCTAATGTTAAGAATGCTTACGGAGCTTCTATTGGACAGCTTGTTGTTACACATAAGGATGTCTCAAAAAATGTTTTAATTTTCGGGGCTTCAGCTTCACGTTTTGATATTGATAAAAGTATTATAAAAATAGGCAGAGGCTATACTCAAGAAGAGGATCGTGGTCTTTCTCAGGTTGCTGTTCTTGGTAGCACTCTTTCTGATGATCTTTTTGGTGATGGTAATCCACTTGGAGAACTTATAAGAGTTGGAACTTCAAATTTTGAAGTCATTGGTGTATATGAAAAAAAGGGTGGCTTTGATGGTTCGGATGATCAGGTCTTTATCCCCGTGACGACACTACAAAAAAAGATTCTAGGTGTAGATTATTTATTTTATGGAATAGTAGAACTTAATGATAATAAAATTGCTGAATCAACGGCCCTTGATATGGCTGACACTTTGAGAATAAATCATCATATAAATGATGTAGCAAAAGATGATTTTAAGGTTACTACTCAAGCAGAAAGTTTAGGCACTTTTGATACGATTTTAAAAGCGATAACATTTTTATTAATTGCAATTGCTTCCATATCTTTAATTGTTGGTGGTGTGGGAGTTATGAACATAATGTATGTGGCCGTCACTGAACGAATAGGAGAAATTGGATTAAAGAAAGCTCTTGGTGCAAAAAATAAAGATATACTTTATGAATTCATTATTGAGGCGGTTCTCCTGACGGTTATTGGGGGTGTTGTGGGAGTCATAGGAGGTTCCTTCTTGTCCTTTTTGGTTTCGAAAATTGCTCAAAGCTTAGGACTTGCCTGGAAATTCATTGTTCCAATCTCTGGTGTAGTTATCTCTGTTTCTGTCTCAATGGCGATTGGTGTTGTCTTTGGTGTTTTTCCAGCTCGAAATGCGGCCCGCCTAGACCCGATTGTTGCCCTAAATAGGGAATAGATGTAGATAATAAAAGATATTACTTCCCCATAGGCAAGACCTATGGGGTAATAGAGTACTCAAAATATGCTATAATAGAAACATGGAAAATATATTAAATAACAAAAAGATAAGTGCTGCGGTTCTAGTATTAATAATAATTATTTCAATATTCACATTTGCAAAGTTTGTGAATGAGGTTAAAAATAGTAAATATATCGGTCGTGGAAATCAGCCAGCAAATATTATTGCTGTCTCTGGTAAGGGGGAAGTATCAGCTGTTTCTGATATTGCCTCTTTATATATTAATTTAAACAAAGAAGGCAAAACAGCTAAAGAAGCTCAAACTCTATTGAATGAATCAATTACAAAGACCTTAACCTACTTAAAAGAACAAAAGATTGAAGATAAAGATATCAAATCTGAGTACGGAGGTTTAAACCCAAAGTATTCTTATGATAAAGTATCTTGCTTTACTTATCCTTGTCCACAAAATGACCCAAAGATCGTAGGTTATACTGCAACACAATCAATTACAATAAAAGTTCGTGTTGTTGATACTGCTAGTGATATTCGTACCGGTTTGGCAACTATTGGTGTAACTGATATTAGTGGACCAACATTTTCTATAGACAACGAAGATGGTTTTAAAGACCAAGCTCGTGCCGTTGCCATAAAAGATGCTCAAGAAAAAGCAAAAGTTCTAGCTAAAGAATTAGGCGTTACACTTGGTAGTGTTGTTAGTTTCTCTGAAAATACAGGTGGTAATTATACTATGTATTCTTCAATGAAATCTGCTGGATCTGAAATGATGGATTCTGCTGCCGCTCCTGTTTTACCAAAAGGGGAAAACAAGATAACTTCAAATGTTAGTATTTCTTACGAAATAAGATAATAGAAAGTTATAAAGTGGGCACATTTACGTGTCCACTTTTTGGGGTACAGATCACTTTCGGAGAGGGGCATTTTACTTTCAACTTTATGGACTTTTAGATCTATAATATAGGGTTTTAAAAGTTCCTTGTAACTTTGACATTACTGTGGTATTATTCCAGTAAGCCCTCCGGGGTGGTTTTTAATAAGGGAAACATTATAAGTGCGTATAAGGCTCAAAAAGAGCCCTGATTAATTAAATAATATATGAAGAAAATCACCGAATTCATCAAAGAAGTACTAGCAGAAGCAAAGAATATAACTTGGCCTACACGCAAACAAGCCATGTATTTCACAATCGCCGTCCTTGCTATTTCAATGTTTGTGGCTTATTACTTAGGATTACTTGATTTTTTGTTTAGTAAAGGTCTTTCATTATTACTTACAAGATAACTAACATGCCTGCGCATGCAGGTTTTATAAATATTATATGGCAAAACAAGAACTAAGAGGTGAGAGAAATTGGTACGCAATTCATACTTACGCAGGTTATGAGAATGCAGTTATGCGTAATCTAAAACAGCGTATTGATTCACTTGGAGTAAATGATAAAATCTTCAACGTTATTGTTCCTACAGAAAAGAAGATAAAAATTAAAGGAGGTAAGCGTGTGGAAACTGAAGAAAAAGTTTACCCTGGTTATGTTCTTGTTGATATGATTGTAGATGATAATTCCTGGTATGTTGTCCGTAATACTCCTCGTGTTACTGGTTTCGTAGGTGCTGGAGTTAATCCTGTTCCACTTGAAAAGAAAGAAGTTGATGATTTGTTTGGACGTATGGACAAGAACAAGGGAAGTAATAGTAAACATCAAATGGATGTTGAAGTGGGTGAAATTGTTCGTGTTGCTGATGGTCCATTTAAAGATCTTGAAGGTAAGATTAGTGATGTTGATAATGAAAGAGGAAAAGTTAAAATTCTTGTTTCAATGTTTGGCCGTGAGACTCCAGTTGAACTAGACTTCCTTCAAATCAAGAAACTTTAAAATATTTAACTAAAAATATCCTATACAAAATAGGATATTTTTAGTTTCCCCTAGGTCGGTCCTAGGGAACCCCTAAAAAACTGAGCTTAAGGGAACAAGAAAAGACTTGGTTGATTCATTATAGTAATTATGTTATATTGGTCCTGTTACGCTAAGCTTCAATATTAGTTAAACAAAAATTTATGGCAACAAAAAAAATAACAAAAAAAGTAAAGTTACAAATACCAGCCGCAAAGGCAACTCCAGCGCCACCACTTGGACCGGCATTGGGTCAAGCAGGTGTTAACATCGCAGAATTCTGTCAAAAGTTTAATGCAATGACACAAGCTTCAGCAGGAGAAATTGTCGGAGTAGTTATCACTGTTTACGAAGATCGTACTTATGATATCAAAGTAAAGACTCCTCCCGTTTCAGGTCTTATATTCAAAGCAGCAGGGGTAGAGGGTGGTTCAGGTAAGCCTAACCTAACAAAGGTAGGTAGTATTACAAAAGCTCAAGTCCGTGCAATTGCAGAGAAGAAGATGCCCGATTTAAATGCAAAGAATATCGAAGGAGCAATGAAAATAGTAGAAGGTTCAGCTCGTTCAGCAGGTATTTCAATCGTTGGTTAATAAAATTTATAAATAAAAGCCCCACTGCCTTCGGCAGTGGGGCTTTTATTATTTAAAATTATTTATTTGAAACTCTTTCTACATATTCTCCAGATTCAGTATTGATGACAATCTTGTCTCCAGCTTCTACAAAGAAGGGGACTTGAACCTTTAAACCATTTTCGAGGATAGCGAGTTTTCCACCACCATTGGCAGTATTTCCACGAATAGATGGAGGCGCATCTTTGATTAAGAATTCCATTTTTACAGGAAGTTTAATCTTAATAATTTTTTCATCTCCATCATCATCCCAGACGACAGATTCAACAAGAGCCTCGGGTTGTAAGAATTTTCCAGAATCTCCAATTATTTTATCTTCTAGTTTAAATCTATTTGCTGGATCTTCTACATCACAGAACCAGTATTCTCCTTTATTTGTATAAAGGAATTTTACAGGTCTTTTGATGATTTCAGCTTCTTCTGCCTTGTCAGCAGCATGGAATGTAGCATTCCATGTGCGACCAGATAATAAACTTTTAAGTTTAACTTGGTTTTGAGGCTTTCTCATTTGAGTACGAGCAACGTGATTGTCGAGTACATCACAAGGCTCATTTTCGTAAATAATTATTTTTCCTTGACGGATTTCACTGTATTCAAGCATAAAATTAGTTTCTAGTAGCTAGTGACTAGGTTCTAGTATAGATACTAGGAGCTAGTTACTAACCGCTATAGCAAGCTCTTTGGGAGCTAAATTATAGTTAATAATGAAGCCAGTATATCAGAGTATCCCTCTTTTTTCAATTCTTTTTATAAACTAAATATGCATGGCAACCGAAGGTTGCCATGCATATTTAGTTTAATTCTTGAATCTCTTATTCTCCCGCACTTACCTGCATCGGAGATATTTTTTGTATTTTAAGCAAGTAAATAATTTTCAAAAAAAGGGTTTTGAGCTCGACGGATCGAAAACTTCAGGGAATTTTTAGTAAAAAATTCCCGTACCCTTTTAAAAGAGCTATTTACACTTGCTCTCTCTTATTCTCCCGCACTCACAACTTGTATCTCTCCAAATCGTGAACGAACCTCTTTTAAGATTTCTTCTGAAAGTTTTTTGTTGTCTCTTAGATATGTTCGAGCGGCATCATATCCACGTCCGAGTTTGATTTCTTCAACTGGTCCTTTCTCTCGAGCTTTAGCTGTTCCAAGATAAGAGAAGATAGCTCCACTCGTCTTTGTGATAACTCCAAGCTTTTCACCGAGGGCCATTATTTCACCTTCACGAGAAATTCCTTCTCCATAAAGTATATCGAATTCTGTTTGTTTGAAAGGAGCCGCAACTTTATTTTTAACAACTTTAACTCGAGTTCGGCTACCGACGACATCTTCACCTTTTTTGATTTGTGCAATTCGACGAATATCAAGTCTGATAGTTGTATAGAATTTCAATGCC
>JBBRVK010000026.1:0-10101 GCA_038247045.1 Minisyncoccia bacterium
AAAAGAAAAAAGTGAAGCAGATTTAGAAAAAATTCTTCATAAAACAATTAAAAAAGTAAGTGAAGATATTGAAAATTTTGCACTCAATACTTCAATATCGGCGATGATGGTTCTTGTAAATGAATTTGAAAAGGCTGAGCATGTTAATGATAAAGATTTTAAAATGTTTTTACAGATTCTTGCTCCTTTTGCCCCATATATTACAGAAGAAATCTGGAGTGATTTAGGTGAAAAGAAAACTATTCATTTAAGTACTTGGCCAAAGTGGGATGAAATTAAGATAATAGATGAAACTATTAAAATAATTATTCAAGTAAATGGAAAAGTACGCTCAGAAATTAATATTGATAAAGATATGGAGGAAGCTGAAATTAAAAATCAAGCATTAAGTAATAAAAATATAATTTCTTGGGTAGAAAATAAGGAAATTAAGAGGGTAATTTATGTAAAAGGGAGACTTGTGAATATCGTAGTCTAGTTTTATTTTTATTTATTAAGTATAATACAATTATTAGTAATCATCATAAAAAAATATGGAATCAAAAAGAATTGAATTTTTTAATAAGTTATCATTTGTCACATTATTAGCCACGATTTTTTTGTCATTTTTTTTCTTTATTCCTTATGTCCCTGTTACCCTAGATGCAAGTAAGGGATTTCTCTTGTCTGTAGGAGCTACTCTGTCTGTTTTCTTTTGGCTTATAGCAAGATTGGGTGAAGGAAAATTTACTTTTCCTAAAGATAGGCTAATTCTTTTTGCTGGAATAATTCCATTAATCTTTTTGATTTCATCATTTTTTTCCTCATCTCTATATGTCTCCCTTTTTGGTAGTGGTTTTGAAATGGGGACTTTTGGCTCAATGCTAATTCTTTTTGTTATCTTCTTTTTGTCGTCAATATATTTTCAAACAGAAAAACGTCTCTGGTATTTTATTGGAGCTATATTCTTAGGAGCTATAATTCTCTCTGTTTTTGAACTCCTAAATATGTTCTTAAACTTTGGTCGTTTTTTCCCAGGACTACTACAAGGTATCTCCTCTGGTAATTTGGTTGGTAGTTGGAATAACTTTGCAATACTGTTTGGACTTATTGTTTTATTGTCTCTATTTACTCTCGAATTTTTGAAATCAAAAAAGCTCTTTTTATTTATTCAATATTTTCTACTTATAACAGGACTATTTTTCCTTATTGTTATAAACGTACCACTAGTTTGGTTGCTTGTAGGTATTTTCTCTATAATTATCTTTGTTTACAGTGTTTCAATTCAGCATGCTGGTATTAGAATCGTTCATGGTGGAGGTGAAAAAAAGAGATTTCCCTTCGTCGCTCTTATTATTGTATTTCTATGTCTAGCCTTTCTTGTTGGAAGTAATTCTCTTGGTGGATTAGTATCTAGATATATTAATCTTTCAAATCCAGAAGTTCGTCCATCCATTGTAACAACTTCACAAATAGCATGGAAAGCTATTAAACATAATCCATTGTTTGGAACAGGACCAAATACTTTTGCTATTGATTGGGCTCTATGGCAACCAAAGGAAATTGCACAAACAATGTTCTGGAATGTAGATTTTACTAATGGTTTTAGTACTTTAACTTCATACGTTGCTACAACTGGTATTCTTGGCTTGCTTTCATGGATTTTATTCTTAGCAGTTTTTGCAATGAGAGGTATTCAATCACTCCGGGTTGCATTAAAAGATCCATTGTCGAATTACTTTATCCTAACGACTTTGATGATATCAATATATTCTTGGATTACTTTCATTCTCTATACTCCTAATATTTTGATGTTAATGTTAGCTTTTGCTTCAAGTGGTATTCTTATTGGTATTTTAGTATATCGTCAGGTTATTGGAGTTAAAGAATTTTCTTTCTTAAATGATCCTAGAAATAGCTTCTTTGCTATTTTATCATTGATGATTTTGATGATTATGACTTTATCTGTTACTTATTTGTATGTTGAAAAATTTACTTCAGTTATTTATTTTTCAAAAAGTTTAAATACAAACAACACAGTTGAATCATTGTCAAATTCAGAAAAAATGATATTAAGCGCTATCTCTTTAGATAAGAATGATATTTATTATAGGACACTCTCTCAGGTTTATATAGGAGAGATTGGAGTTTTGGTTAATGATAAAAAAGTTTCAGAAGAGATGCTTAAGGCAAATCTTCAGAAATTAATAGATTATGCTCAAAATTCTGCCTCCGCTGCTGTTAGTCAAAATCCTAAACAGTATCTTAACTATGTTAACTTAGGAAATGTTTATAGTTCTTTGGTGCCACTTACTGTTGAAAATAGTTATGAGAGTGCTACTAGTTCTTATAAGGCAGCTCAATTATTGGCTCCAAATAATCCATCAATTCTACTTGCTCGTGCTGAGCTAGAGTTTGTTAAAAAGAATAATGATGAAGCTAGAAAATTGATTCAGCAATCATTAGATATAAAATCAAATTATACAGATGCATTATTATTACTTGCTCAGATTGAAACAAGTGAAGGGAATGCTCCTGGAGCTATTAAGCAAGTTGAACGTGCTGCTTCACTTTCTCCAAACGATTCAACCATTTTCTTCCGTCTTGGTTTATTCCGATATAATAATTCAGAATATGCTGGAGCTGTTGGTGCTTTTGAACAAGCAATCTTACTTAATAACAACTATTTAAATGCTCATTATTATCTAGGTCAGGCTTATCAAAAAGTAGGACGAACTGCCGATGCATTAATTCAATATAAGATGTTAGGCAAAGTGTTACCAGATAATCAAGAAATCAAGGATGCTATCTCTTCATTATCAGATGCCCCAACTCCTGTTATTACAATTCCTGCAACAACAGATACCAAGGCAACAACAAAAACTACTACAATTAAACAGCCATTACAAAAGCAACCATAGTTTTTATTGATGCAAAAGAAGATTTTAACATTCTTTAATAGAGAATTTAATGGAATAAACGAAGCCGCCTTGTTACTAGGCAGCTTCGCTTTCCTTTCACAGTTACTAGGACTAATCCGTGATAGGACTTTAGCCTCTGTTATTGGAGCTGGTCCTATTCTTGATACTTATTATGCGGCCTTTCGTGTCCCTGATTTTCTTTATATTTCAATTGCTTCACTTGCCTCAGTTACGGTACTATTACCATTTTTAATGGATAGAATTAAAGGGGAGGATGGCAGCAAAAAAGCTCGAGCATTTCTAAGTAATGTTTTTAGCGCTTACATGCTTTTTATGATTGTGACAAGCGCAATTATTGCTATTCTAATGCCATATTTAGCCCGTTACATTGCTCCTGGTTTTTCAGTAGAGCAAATATCTTCTCTTGTTGTTACAAGTCGAATTATGTTACTTTCTCCAATTTTTATTGGGTTTTCAAATTTGATTGGTTCTGTAACACAACTATTTAGAAATTTCTTTATTTTTTCTCTTTCACCGATATTTTATAATGTAGGAATTTTATTTGGGATTATTTATCTGTACCCAATTTTTGGTGTTTACGGCTTAGCGTACGGAGTAATACTTGGAGCTGTGATGCATTTATTGATACAAATACCAATTGTTTTTCAGCATGGACTGTTTCCTCGGATAACCTTCAATATAAATTGGAAAGAAATTTTCCAAGTAATGAAATTATCAATGCCTAGAACCTTAGCCCTTTCTTGTAATAGCCTTGCTTTTATTGTTTTAATTGCGATGGCTTCAACTTTAAAAGAGGGTTCTATTTCACTCTTCACTTTTTCTTATAACCTACAATCTGTTCCTGTTGGTATAATTGGTATTTCATATTCTGTTGCAGCTTTTCCACTTTTAGTTAAATCATATGCCTTAAAAGATATGAATAATTATCTTAATCATATTGTTGGAGCGGCTAGACAGATTATATTTTGGTCTTTGCCTATTATTGCACTAATCGCGGTTCTCCGAGCTCAACTAGTTCGTGTTATTTTAGGATCAAATGCCTTCTCATGGTCTGATACTAGATTAACGGCTGCTGCTATTGCTTTGTTTGTTGTTTCCTTAGCCTCACAGAGTTTAGTTCTTCTTTTTGTTCGAGGTTATTATGCCGCTGGTAAAACTAAAAAACCTCTAATTGTGAATACCTTTTCTTCTTTCATGGTAATAATTTTTGCTTATATCATTATTGCTATTTTTAGATATTATCCATGGACTCTTAGTATGATTGAATCGATACTACGTGTCACTAATGTTCCTGGAACTATTATGTTAGCGCTGCCAATTGCTTATACATTAGGATCACTTCTTAATTTTATTTTAATATGGATAATTTTTAAAAGAGATTTTCTTGAATCAAGAGAAGTTACGATAGGAAAAACTTTTATTCAGAGTTTTATTGGGGCTATTACAATGGGGCTTTCTGCTTATCTTTCTCTTAATTTTCTAAGTACGATTTTTAATCTAGATACTTTTTTAGGGATTTTTTCACAAGGTTTAATTTCTGGATTGATTGGTATTGGTTTTGGTTTATTTATTTTATATTTACTTAAGAACGAAGAACTGTTTGATATTGCAAAAGCACTAAGTCATAAATTCTGGCATAAACAAATTGTTGCACCAGAACAGAGCGAATTATAATTGCTTTTATTCTGTTGCAATTTAGGTTCAGAGAACCCCGCGGTAGATACCTTTTATTTTAAAGCTTTTTTTGCTAGTATAAGTCTATGGATATTAAATCTATAAGAAATTTTTCAATTATTGCCCACATTGATCACGGCAAGAGTACTTTAGCAGACCGAATGCTTGAAGTTACTGGTACAATAGAACAACGTAAAATGAAAGACCAGGTTCTCGATTCTATGGAACTTGAAAGAGAAAGGGGAATAACAATTAAAATGCAGCCTGTTAGAATGGAATATACTTTAAATAACCATAAGTATATTTTGAATCTAATAGATACTCCCGGGCATATAGATTTCTCTTATGAAGTATCGCGTGCTTTAAAGGCAGTAGAAGGCTCAATTTTGCTTATAGACGCGACTCAAGGAGTCCAGGCTCAGACCCTTACCACACTTGCAATGGCGCGTGACTCAGGGCTTGTGATTATTCCCGTATTATCAAAGATCGATTCTCCCCTTGCTCGTGTTGATGAAGTTAGAATGGAAGTAGCAATATTGCTCGACATAGATCCTGATTCAATACTTTTAGTTTCTGGCAAAACAGGGTCGGGTGTTTCTGAATTACTATCAGAAATTATAAATAGAATTCCATCACCAAAAGAACCTAACCCAGAAGTTGGTGTTTCTGATCAAGCTCGGGCTCTAGTTTTTGATTTTAAATATGATAATCACAGAGGAGTTATCGTCTACGTTCGTGTTATTGATGGTCAATTTGAAAAAGGTGAATCACTACTATTCGCTGTTTCTTCAGAGAGATTTATTTGTCTTGAAGTTGGTACTTTTTCTCCAGAAGAAGAATCTAGGGATAAAATTGGAACAGGAGAAATAGGATATATTGTTACTGGAATTAAAAAACCAGGAATTGCTTCTGTGGGTGACACTATTACTTTTGCAAAAAAACCAGCAGCTGCACTTCCTGGATATATGAACCCACGTCCTGTTGTTTGGGCTTCAGTTTATCCTGAAAGTCAGGATGATTTTCCTGGTTTGAAACAAGCATTAGGAAGACTAAGATTGTCAGATTCTTCATTTTCTTATGAAGAAGAATCTTCCGGTACACTGGGTCGTGGTTTTCGTTGCGGCTTTCTTGGAATGCTTCACCTTGAAATTATAGTTGAAAGATTGAACCGAGAATTTGATTTAGAACTTATAGTAACAATGCCATCTATAACTTATAAAGTTGTTCTCCGTAATGGAAAAGAAGAAACTATTTACTCTCCTCATCTTTTCCCTGATGACGGAAACGTTGTTAAAATTTTTGAACCATGGGTAAATGCTAAAATAATTACTCCCTCTGTTTATACAAGTTTTTTAATGCCATTTTTATATGAGCATGAAGCTATTGTAAAAAATACTGAAAATTTTGGAGATAATAGGTCTTCGATGGATTTTGAAATGCCACTTCGAGAACTAATGAGAAATTTCTTTGATGATATGAAAAGTTTAACATCTGGTTATGCTTCTATTTCTTATGAAATAGGTGAATATAGAGATGCAGATGTTGTACGTCTTGATATTATCGTGGCAAATGAACCAATGGTTGCTTTTTGTCGTGTTGTCTCAAGAAGAAGAGTCGAGGAAGAAGCTAAGGCTCAAGTTGAAAAATTGCAGAAGATAATTCCTCGTCAACAGTTTGCTTTTAAGATACAAGCCAAGGCTCTAGGGAGAATTATTTCTTCTGAATCTGTTTCAGCATACAGAAAAGACGTTTTAATGCATGGGAGTAAGGTAGTTGGAGGAGGGGATGTAAGTAGAAAAAAGAAATTACTTGAAAAGCAGAAGAAGGGTAAAAAACGTCAGCAGGCAAACGCAAAAATAAACATCTCTCATGATGTCTTCTTAAAAATGATGCGTAGTAATGATAATTAAATTATTTAGTTAAAGCGGGAAGGTAAAGCATAATCATACTGATTATTACCAAGATTGAAATCACGGCAAAAATCCTCTCAACTCTCTTCTTATTTCTTTGATTGAATATCATGATATAATAATAGCACAAAAATGGCAGAATTCAAGAAAAAGGATATCTATAAGTTTTGGCACTCTCCGCTTGCTCTTGGAGCTCTTTTTTGTATTCTAGTTGTTTTTTTATACAATATTATTGGTCTGTATGAAAAAGAGAGAGAGACTGCAAAGAAAAAGGAGTTAATTTTATCTCAAATTGAAACTCTTCGTAATCGTGAACAGAATCTTTCTACTGATATTAATAAATTAAAAACAGAAGAGGGGGTAGAAGAAACAATAAGAGATAAGTATCAGGTTGTAAAAGAGGGGGAGAGGATGGTTGTTATTGTAGATGAAGAAAATAAAGAAAAAGTAGAAGCCTCGACCTTGAGTGATCATAGTTTCTGGGGTTGGATTAAGAAAACATTTAAATTATAATAAATTATATTTGCGGTCGTAGTTTAGTGGTAGAACTGGTGCTTCCCAAGCATCGGGTGCGGGTTCGATTCCCGCCGACCGCACATTTATTGACTTAATAATATTTTTATTGACGAATATAGATTCCATGTCAATGTTTGCATATTTAATTGCTATGGTATAATAACTACATTAGAAGATTATTAATCCTGACAATAGTTGGGGTCCCTACATAATTTAGGGGATTAACAGTAAAGATAATATTATGAGTAAGATTACAATATATAGCACACCAACATGTCATTTTTGTCATATGGCAAAAGATTTTTTTACTGAGAAGGGTATAGAGTTTGAAGATTTTAATGTGTCTGAAAATCTAGATAAGCGTAAGGAAATGGTAGATAAGAGTGGCCAAATGGGGGTTCCTGTAATTCTTATTGATGACAATTTAATTGTAGGGTTTAATAAGACAAAAATTATAGAACTGCTAGGGATTAAAGAATAGCATTCTTTAATAGAATATCGTATTATAAAAGCATTCCTAAATTAGGAATGCTTTTATAATTTGCCCTCGTAGTTAAATGGATATAACTGCCCCGTCCTAAGGGGTAATTGCAGGTTCGATTCCTACCGAGGGCACACATAGAAAAATCTCTTTAAAAACAGATTTTTCTATGTGTGCCCTCGAGCAAGTAAACTTTTTTACTTGTGTGTAGGGATCGAAAACTTTGAGATCATTCTTTCAAATTAGTATTTCAAAGAATGCGAAAAGTACACCGAATCAGTAAGATTCGATAAGGCTACGGCTGATCCTACCGAGGGCACATAACATGTTTTATTGGTACTTTCCCTGACCTTTTATTTTTAATTTAAATATGGTAGATTGTAACTAATGGAACCAGAAGATAAAAAGATTTTAGAAGAGACTTTGGCTTTAAATAAGGAAAATAATCAAATGCTTCACAAGTTGATTACTTACCAGAAATGGAATCAGGCCATTAAAATTATTTCTTGGGTTTTCATAATTTTGACTTCTTTAGGTGCCGTGTATTTTATAGAGCAAAATTTAGGTAGTTTGATTGGTGTCTATACTGGTGGTGTAGGAACTACAGATATTGGTAATGTAACAAATAGTTTAAATGGTAATAAAAGTGATATTCAAGATTTATTAAAATCCCTTTAGTTTTGGAAATAAGGCAAATAAATTTTAAATTAAAATAAAAAATGCCTAGATAGCTCAGTTGGTAGAGCGCTCCCCTGAAGAGGGATAGGTCCCCAGTTCAAATCTGGGTCTAGGCACCAATACAGAACAAAGAGGCTCTGAACGAGCCAAGACGTGGGACGCCCGAAGGGCGTCCCACTCTGTTTGCCCTGATTCTGCGGGGGAATTCGGAAAAGTCGGCGCGCTTGCGCGCACTGTTTTGTTTTGGAGGAGGAGGTTCGAGCCAAAGACTTTTTTGGCAGCAACCTTTTTATCCAAAAGGTTGCAATCCAATGCAATTCTTTCCATATTTTGCGCGTCCTTTATCCATTTTTCCATCGGTTCGAGCCAATGGTTTTGTTTTTGTTGATTCTGAGATATTTCTTCCTCTAGCGACTTTTTCTCAGACATCAGTTTTGCTTTTTGTTCACGATATATTTCCTTTTCTACATCTTGATCTAAATAGCTATCTAAAAGTCGCTGGAGCTTCTGTGTGATATCTCGGATGCGTTTTTCATTCTTTTCAACAAAAACAGAAACAGATTGGGCGGATTCCACTTTGTCTTTTTCAAGTCTCATATTCAAATAATCCGCCCAGTCTTGTGACAAAGAAACTTTTTGAAGAAGTGATGAAATTTGTTCGTTCAAGGATTCCTGGCGAATACAGGGTTCTGTACACCACATATCTCGTCTTTTTTTACTGCAATGATAGTAAGTATAATAATGCTCTTTACCACTCACTTGTTTCTTCACCCTGTATTCGCCAGTTATCATCATTCCGCAAGTTCCGCATGATAACAGACCGCAATATACTTGTGGGTCATTTTTTGATTTCAACCTTGGACGACCTCTTTGTTTCATCACTTCTTGCACTTTATCAAAAAGTTTCTTGTCCACAATTGGCTCAAACTTTCCTTCGTACACTTCGCCAGAATATCTGAAGTGTCCGTAATAAAATGGATTAGAAAGGATAAAGGTCGCACGAGTTCGGTGGATTTTCTTTCCGTGTTTTGTTAAAAGATTGTGCTTCGCCAAAAAAATTCCAATAGTATCAAGCGTTTGATTACCTTGTGAATACATTTCAAACGCTTTTCGGATAACAGGCGCGGATTTTTTATCCACCACGATTGTTTTTGTTCTCGAATCGTTTATATATCCAACAGGCGAAAGTCCAGGATATTCTCCGCGCCTAACTTTTTGGCGAAGTCCTCTTTTGGTATTTTCGGAAAGAGAATCTACATAATACTTACTTTGCCCGAAAGCCATGTTGAGCATAAATTTACCTTGTGATGTTGAGTCACACCAAAAAGTAGGAAATTTCAAGCTCGCAAGTTTTTCTGTGTCGAGGAGGTAGATTATCTTTCCACCGTCAATACTATTTCTTGCGAGACGATCGGGATGCCATGCGAGAATAGAATCTGCATCGCCCTTTTCAATACACCTCATCATTTCATTAAAAATCGGACGACCAGGAATCTTCGCCGATTGTTTTTCAATATATTCGAGGGCGATGTATAGATTTTCTCGCTTGGCATAGTCTCGCAGTTCTTGCAACTGTGCCTCGATTGATAATACCTGCTTATCCTCGACATCCGTACTTTTGCGAGCGTACAAAAAGAATTTTGTCATATTTTTCTAAAAACAGGAATAGCTACACTGGTGCACATAATTTAACGTTAATCAAATTATAACCAATGTAGCTATTCCTGCCGATTAACTTCTAATAATTATGTGCAAAATTATTATACCACTTTTAGAAAAATGACAAAAATTCTTTTTTTAATCTGCAAAAATTGCATTGGATTTCGAACTTCCTCCTCCAAAACAAAACAGTGCGCGCAAGCGGTGCCGACTTTTCCGAATTCCTCCGCAGAATCAGGGCAAACAGAGTGGGACGCCCGTC
>JBBRVK010000027.1:0-10084 GCA_038247045.1 Minisyncoccia bacterium
ATGAGATAATTCTTCTTCTATACCACTTCGTTCTATTATGTATTTAATAACTTCAGATGGTTTATGACTTTCTATATATATATGTATATCTTCAAGTAATATATAAAATTTATTAATTTTTTCTTGCATCGAAACTGGGAGGTCTGCAAATTGTCCGGCAAAAAGTTTTGTGATAGTAACCTTCCCAATCCCTCTTGTTGGTGTATTAATTATTCTTTTAATATCAGTTAGACTTTCTTTGTTTAAACTCGCCTTAATATAGGAAATAATATCTTTGATTTCCTTGCGGTCAAAGAATTTTATTCCCAACACTTGATAAGGAATACCCTTTCCCAGCAAAGCTTCTTCTAAGATTCTGGATTGAAAATTCGCCCGGTATAGTATAGCCACATCCTCTGGTTGGTTTTCTTTTAAGAGTTCGTCAATTTCACTTGCGACAAATTCTGCCTCGCTAACTTCATCATATGCTTCGCATACAACTATTTGTTCGCCTTCAATGTTTTTTGTAAATAAAGTCTTAGGAACGCGGTATTGGTTTTTTTCAATTATATTATTTGCTGCTTCAATTATTTTTCCAGTGGAACGATAGTTTTGTTCTAAAATTATTATTTTTGTATTTGGATAATCTTTTTCAAAATGAAGCATGTTTTTAATATTAGCGCCTCTCCAGCTATAAATATTTTGATCAGTATCTCCCACGACACAAATATTATTTTTTTCACCAACCAAAAGTTTCGTCATCTCATATTGAACTTCGTTTGTATCTTGATACTCGTCAATGTGTATATATTGCCATTTGTTTCGGTATTTATTTTTAATTTCCGGGAATTTACGTAATATAAGAACTGACTCTAAAAGTAAATCATCAAAATCCAATGCTTTTTCTTTTTTTAATTTACTTTCAT
The DNA here is from genome assembly GCA_038247045.1 of Minisyncoccia bacterium. GTDB lineage: Bacteria > Patescibacteriota > Minisyncoccia > Phycocordibacterales > UBA9973 > UBA8515. The sequence goes on from JBBRVK010000027.1 coordinate 906, forward strand.
ATCCACCCCATATGGTAGCGACGATGCTTTGCATACTACTTGCAACATTTCCCTTGTATGTTTCTAGTGTGATAAAATCACCTTTTGCTTTTGAGATAATACTTTTTATTTTTCTAGGCTCGTGTTGTTTTGGGTCGATGTCGTGTTCTCTCATGACTTCTTTAATAATAGATATAGCATCACTTTCATCTATAATAGAAAAGTGTTTTGTTAGTCCAATTAAATGAGCATTTTCTTTTATTATATAAACACCAAGAGAGTGAAAGGTTGAAACAAATGGCACTTTACCATACGAAAGAGGCGCTTCAATTCCGTGTGCTTTATCTTCTAGAAGTTTCATAACTCTGTCCCTCATTTCTTTGGAGGCTTTATTTGTGAAAGTCACAGCCAAAATTGAAGCTGGGTCTACACCCTCGTGTATTAAGTGTATTATTCTATGGGTTATTGTTTTAGTTTTTCCTGCTCCCGCTCCCGCAACTATCAAAAGAGGTCCGTCTATATATAGTACGGCCTCTTTTTGTTTATCATTTAATGTTTCAATGTATTGCATGAAACTATTGTAGCACTTTATTTAATTGTATCGCTATTTTTAATTATTTTGGCTTATTTCTTCAAGTTTATTCATCTTTAATGCTTCCTTTTGAGCCCGTATTATAAATTGTTCATTTGTTTCTGGTTCACTAATTAAAGATCTTTCCATGGGATTAAGCCCTGTGACTCTTTGTAATTCATGCATTTCGTGAATAAAGGATCCATATCCAGTATCACCAGCATCTTCGACTGTAACACCCATACTTACACTTGCGGGAAGATTTCTAACGTTATCCCACAACTTCATCCCTTTTTCTCCAGGAAATAAATGACTAATTGTTTCTCTGTAAATTTCTTTAATTTTTTCAGGGGCAACTGCTTCTGCTCCCTCTGAAGAATTTAAAATTTCTTCAGGGCTTACCTTGCTTGCTTGTATTCCACCTGGGGCAACCTGACGTTTTAATAATTCTTGGTCAATGTCATTGGGGCTACTAATATGTGGTGTATCAATTATTTTATTTGGAGAAACAGAGTTTGCTGGATTTTCACCTGGGGCAACCTGACGTTTTAATAATTCTTGGTCAATGTCATCTGAGTTATTAATATGAGGAGTGTTGATAATTGTTTCATTTTTAATCGCAGAATTATCTGAATCAAACATTTTTCCTTGATACTTTTCAATCGTTTCAATTTTATTTTGTGAAATAATTAAATCTTGATTCTCACCAGTATTGATATCGTGATACACAAGATTTCCATTACTATCGAAACCAAGTGTTGAACCTTTTGAGATGATAGCACTTTCTGCCCCACTCGGATCATTTGGGTTATAAAAACCTAATTTAATAGCTTCTTGGGTAGAATTAGTTTTCATAAATTCTTGAATATTTTTTGGGGCCTTAGAAATATCAGGATAATCAGTATTAATTTTATCTTTTAAAATCTCAATAGTTTTAATTGCTCCTTTTGAACTAAATTCAACATTTACATTTTTTAATTCAGAAGGAGCGATTTTTGGGCTAGCAACTGTTAAATGTTCGTTTATTTCATTTTGATTAATTTCATTTGTATTAATTCCATGATCTATGCCTCCGTGTATCAAATCTCTAATTTTCCAGCCAAGAAGTGAAAATCCAGCTGCAACTATTGCCCCTCTAACCATTTCATTATTTTTAAAATTAGCCTGTTTTTTATCTAACTGCTCGTTATTTTTTTGTATGACCTCCCATAGTAAAGTTTCCCTTTTTGCGTTTAATCCCTCTGTTTCACTATTGCCGATAAAATCTAAACAACTTAGTTGGGCTTGCGCGAAACTTAATTTTTTAAATAATTCATAATTTAAACTAATTGCATTTTTCTCTCCATAATTTATTAATCCTTGTTCATTTTTATTTTCAATATAATCAATACGAGCAAGCAATTGGTCTTTTAGTATTATTTTTTCTCTATTATTTTTAGCTGCCTCAATTTTTTGAATTAAATTATCTAGTCTCTTCGTCTGACTATCGGCATCAATAAAGGCCCCCACTTCTTTGGCATTAACATTATCTCCATTTAGAGTTTTTAGAGTTCTTGAAATTAATCCAATCTTTGCGTTTTTATCATCATACAGACCAGTCTTACCTGCATCTTTTCTCTCTATAAAAGTTTCCATCTTGCGACCTTCATTGAAAGCTAAATCTATTTTCCCTTCAGCCTTTCTTCTGGCTCGAGCTCCACCAATAACACTTGAGACTAGTGGGGCCGCCAATAGTCCTATAGTAGCAGCAGTTGCACTTCTTGCCATCCATCCAGTTCCGATATAAAGACCCCTCCAAATATTTTCATTGTTAACCAATCTTCCCCAAGAGCTTTCATTTTTAATCACCGATAATTCTTTAACTGCATCGGGGTTGGTATTCGTAAACTGTAGGATTGAAATCTTGTAATCTTCCTCGCTAATACCTTGCATTGCTTTTTTTTGAGCTGTAGTCAAATCATCTCCATTTTTTAAATAATTTTCAACCTGTGATTTAATTAAATTTGATTTGGAGTTTTCATACAACACTCGAACTTTTTCATAATTTTCATAATTTTTTTTGAAAAATCTACTATCTCTACCATTAGCTGCTTTTTCATTGCGCCAGGCATCCGGCATACGAGCAAATTCATTTGCGGCCTTGTTGTAATCCTCAATTGTCTTTTGTTGCTCTGTTGTTAAATCTTTATTTAGAGGTAAAAATTCTATGAAAGACCGTCCATCTTTTTGGACTATATTTAGGTGCATATCCGCCGTCCTTTCAACTAGTTCTCTCAATGTTTTCGGGTCGGGGTTTAATCTACCGTTTTCTGCCTCTTCTATAACATTTTTTTCTTCTTTACTAATCCAGAATTGTTTTGTGACATTATTAAAAATTTTTTTACCAAGACTAAAACTCCACTTTGACGGATTAAAAGAAAGATTAAGTTTATTTTTTTCTTGGAAACGTTGCTCTCCAATCTCTTTTACCTTTGACAGCATTTCTTGTGACATTTGTTCAAAAACAAAAAGCTTTTCTGCTGTTGAAAGACTTTTCCATGCAGGTATTTTTTCGAAAGTTTTTTCACTTAAACCGTTTATTTGTAATTTGCTCTTAATAAGTGCAACGTCTTTGGCTTCGTCTTTTTTATCAAGAATATTATTTAATTCATTTTTGATTTTTTCTTCGATATCTACTTTTTCTTGAATGATTTGTTCTTGCTCTTGTTCTTTGTTTGTTTCATTTACTATTTTTTCAAGATCAGGAAATTCTTTTTCAATTTTCTCTAGGCGCTTTTTAATAGAATCAATTTCTTTTAACAATTCTGCATTTTCTTCAATTGCATCAATTCTTCTGCTTCTTAATCTGTCTGCAATTTCTACCACTCTTTTTTCCGCATCTTTTAGTCTATCTGTTGATATTTTTTTATCGGCTTGTGCCTTAAAATATTCTTCCTTATTTATCTCTACATCTTTTATCTCGTTATTTTGTAAATTCTTTACCTCTGCCTTTTTAACATCGATCGTTTTTCCATCTTTTTTGGTAAGCCTAACCATGCCTTCTGGAACTTCATTTTTGTTTTCTTTGTCAGATTTTATATTTTGATTTTTTGAATCATCAGCCTGTAGACTATTTACCTCTGCCTTTTTAACATCGATCGTTTTTCCATCTTTTTTGGTAAGCCTAACCATGCCTTCTGGAACTTCATTTTTGTTTTCTTTGTCAGATTTTATTTCTAGGTCTTTTGTTTCTTTAATTAATAAGTCTTGATTACCACCTTTTTCAACATCTATTGATTTACCACTTTTTGTAATAAGTTTAACTGTATCTGCTTCTATGTTTTCTATTTCCTTAAGTTTAGGAAATTTATCATTTATTTCATTTATGATTTGAGTTTTTCTTTCTGTGTCTTTTTCTTCTCCATAATCATTTAAAGTGGGATATTTCGAATCCTCCATGTTTACCTTGGTTTTTTTAAGAGTATGATTCTTTGTTTCTTCTTCAGATTTTTTAGGTTGTTCATCAGATAGATTTTCTAGGGCCTCAGCCAGAGTGCCACCCTTTCCTCCTCTTTGTTTTCTCTCGTCTTTTTTAGATAGGCTCTTCTCCTTTTTTATTAATTCGTCTTCTTCTTTCTTTTGAGCACTTAGCAATTTATTAACCCCATCAATAAACGACGGTGGTAGTCCTTCTAAGACTTTTTCTTTTTTCTCCCCAGCATTTATTCTAGATACATAGTCGGCAATTTTATTAGAAGCCTCTTCTCCTATACCGCTAGCTAGTCCTTTCATAAGATCTGAGACTTGATCTTCGGTGCTTTTTTTAGGAACTATTTGTTCTTTTTTCATTCTTTGATTATACCTTGGTATTTGTAACTATGTCAAAAAGATGTTAAAGAAAAAGTCTTATTTTTTCTTAGATTTACCCTGTGTATAAACAGTTGACTATCCTTTGTCTATGCGATACCCTTATATATAGGACTTCTTTGTGGAAGTTTGTTGGTACCGAAAGACTAGAAAAGCTTTATTTTGTAAGCTGTTTCCGAATGATTGTAACTTTTACAATATTATTACTATGATTACAGTTCTCGCTTATGCGGTCGTACTGTGGTTCCATTATTGGGGTAATGTGTTGTAATACTAAATTAGGCTTATAAAACTAACATCAAAAAATTCTATTGATTGTTCTGGTCAAAAAAACAATCATAAGATGAAAATATCATTACATATCAAGCCTTCTACCATGAAGGTCTGTTATTTGTTTATATTACTTTATGTACTAACCGGCGCTCCTTCTCAAGCAAACGCTGGTTTTTTTGATTTCGTTTCAAATATCATGGGGAAAAATGCTCAAGCTGACGAGGCTCCCGTTGCGAATATTGTGGGCTCCATTTCTGATGTTGGTGTTTTTTCTAATTCGCAAACAATGTTGGTTTTAGAAACCTCTTCTATTGATCCAAATACTAAAAACGTAAATAGCACTAAAGATTTAAATATAATAGAAGGAGGAGCTATTTCATCTGATTCCCTAGCTGTTGGGATAGGTCTTGAAAGTGTTTCAAATGGTGAAATGACTACTTATCTTGTTCAAGAGGGAGATACTTTGTCAGAAATTGCTCAACATTTCGATATTTCGACCAATACTGTTCGTTGGGAAAATAATATTACCGGTAATAATCTTAAAATTGGACAAAGTTTAAATATTTTACCTGTTACTGGAGTTAAACACACAATAAAGAAGGGTGACACATTAGGAGGAATTGCTGATAAATATGATGCCGACACTGAAGATATAAAGGTCTTTAATGGCATAGAAAGTAGTAGTCAATTAAAAGTTGGAGATGTATTGTATGTTCCTAACGGTATTATAAAAGTTGCAGCCCCTGTTAAAAAACCAACATCCTCATTAAACAAAGGAAGAACTGACAGTGGTGATTCATCTAGTGTTAAAGTTTCATCTGGTTACTATTCTTGGCCTACTTCAGGTAGGGTTACTTCTTCTTATGGTCCTAGAAGAGGAGGTTTCCATTATGGTATTGATATTGGTGTTTCTCGTGGGTCAAAAGTTTCTGCTGCTGCTACTGGTATCGTGGTTGAAACAGTTAGTTATTGTGTTGAAGGAGCTACTAGTTGTGGAGGTAGATATGGTAATTATATTGTCGTAGAGCATTCAAATGGAACATTTACAAGATATGCTCACCTTTCAAATGTTTCAGTCTCAACAGGTCAAAGTGTTTCAAAAGGAGAAAAGATCGGAACATCAGGGAATACAGGACACTCAACTGGTCCACACCTTCACTTCCAGATAGAAAAGAGTAACGGTTCAACCATTAGGCCTACATTTTAAATACTTAATTAAAAATTAAATATAAATACAAAAGCAGTTGGGTTTTGTCCAACTGCTTTTGTTTTATCATTCCTAATTTTTAACTACCCAAGCTTTCTCTTGGTCTGTATTGTAATGCCTCAAGAATATGTGTAGTTTCAATATTTTCTTTTCCTTCTAGGTCTGCAATCGTTCGAGCTAGTTTAATTGTTCTGTGATATGCCCGAGCTGAGAGTTGGAGTCTTTCAGCACTTTGATTCAATAAGTTTTTTATTTCTTCTGTAAGTGGTGCATATATTCCTAATTCTTTAACATTTAGTTCACTATTAATACTAAATTTTCTTGTTGCATTTTTATATCTTTTTAATTGAATATCTCTGGCATTTTTTACGCGCTCTCTGATTGTTTCAGTTTTTTCTCCCTCCGCTTCATTGTTTGATAACTTATTATAATCAACCGCTCCGACATTTACCCAGATATCAATACGGTCCATAATAGGGCCTGAAAGTTTTCTTTTGTATCTATCTAAGTCCGAAGGTTTACAAATACATTCTTTTTGTTTGTTGCCCTTATTCCCACATGGACAGGGGTTCATAGCTGCTACTAAAATAAAATTTGAAGGAAAGATGGCTGAACCTTTTGCCCGAGAGATAGAAACAATATTATCTTCAAGTGGTTGACGAAGGGATTCTAAGACTCTTTTTTCAAATTCAGGAAATTCATCGAGGAATAGCACCCCTCTGTGTGCAAGTGTGACTTCTCCGGGCTTAGGATTAGCACCACCTCCAATCATGGAAACATAGCTCGCTGTGTGGTGAGGGGCTCGGAATGGTGGATTAGTAATCAAACCATCTTCGAGTGATAACACTATTGAATGAATTCCTGTGATTTCTAAAATATCCTCTTTAGAAAGCTCAGGTAGAATATTTGAAAAAACTTTTGCTAGCATTGTTTTACCAGTGCCTGGTGGTCCATACATTGCAATGTTGTGTCCACCAGCGGCGGCGATTTCTAATCCACGCTTAGCACTTTCTTGCCCTTTAACATCTGAAAAATCTAATCCTTCGTTTTTATTGGTTATTTTTATTTCAGTTTTTGGTTGAGGTAATATTTTTGGTCTCTCTGGTTCTAACGGGTTTCCTTTTTTGTCATATCTAATTAAGTGTACATGGTCAATAACTTCTCTTAGGGTTTTTGCTCCGTATATTGTAATACCATCAACAAGACCTGCTTCTTCAGCATTTTCAATTGGTAAAAAAATTTCTTTAAACCCAAACTTTTTCGCAGCTTCCGTTAAAGGTAAAACCCCTTTAATTGGTCTTAGTTCCCCATTGAGTGATAGTTCTCCTAAAAATAATTTTCCTTGTGGATCAAAGTTAATTTCTTCAGCTGATAATAAATAAGCAAGAGCAATTGCCAAATCAAAATATGGGCCTTCTTTCTTAAGGTCAGCGGGCGAAAGAGAAATTACAATTTTTTGATTTTGGTTTTTAGGAGAATTGTATCCTGAATTTTTTAAGGCGGAACTCATTCTGTCTTTTGATTCTTCCACAGCCTTATCAGGGAGACCCACCAACGTAAATGAGTGCAAAGTATTCTTTGTAATATCTATTTCCACTGTGACTATCTTCCCCTTTAGAAGATATGTTTGTGCTGAATATATTCTAGAGAATGACATAAAAAATTTAAAGCCTTCCGACATATATCGGAAGGCTTTAAAACTAAATAACTTTATCTATACAAGATTCACATGTTCGAGCACTAGGATTTGCATCTAAACGATCCTCTTCAATTTTATTTTTACAAATCTCACATATACCATATTCCCCTTTTTCAATAAGTGATAAGGCATTGTTGATATCAGATAATCTGGTTTCAAGTGCTGATAGTTTGATGGATCTCTCCTCGTAATCTTCAGCTCTTTCTGCCATATCTGCTTCATCCTGAACTTCTTGAATATTCGTTTCTGATTCAGGAGCTGCTTCCCAGTCACCAGACTCACTATCAAGTTTACCAAGAGACTTTAACTCTTCTACTAATAAATTTTTTTCCTCTTGTAATTTTACCTTATATTTTTCCATATACTAATATTATCATGAATACAATAAATGGCAATCTATAGGGGTTTGATGTTTTTTATAGCCAATCTAGCAAGTATTTCTTTAATGGCTTCTGGGCTATCCGTTACGATAAGGTTGTTTTTATTTGTAAATAAATAATAAAGTATTGCATTGTTTTCTTCACTAATGAGAACTCTTGCATCTTTATTATTTATAATAATATCTTTGAATGGTTTAGCACTTAGCTGAATTTTGTTTTCTTTGGTGTTAAATTCAAATAAAGAAAACATGTCACTCGCAATTGTTTTTTCCCATTCAAGCATTCCAGCATAAGTGAAGCTATAATCTTTTGTTTGAAAAATCATAAATAAACTTGGCTTGCCCTCTGTCGTATCCATATTTGCTTTTGGATTTTTAATATACGTACCGAGCATATAAGAATCAGAAAGTGATCGGACGAGAGATGAGGGAGCGGTTGATTTCATTAATGTAAAAATATCTTTTGTTAAAATTTTTCCGCTGACTCCATTTACATCTTTTGTTAGAGATAAAAATTTAATTACACCATTTTTATCTGAGGCACTTGGTTCTTTTTTTATGGTATTTATTTTATCTGTTAAAATGATACTATCAGCATTTGCTAAATTAATATTAGAAGTTTCATCATAAGAGATGATTGTTTCATTTTTTATTAGTAATTGCGGAACACTATCTTTTACTTTTTGGTTTATTAAATAATATGAACCGTATAAAGCAGAACCTATCAAAATTAAACCACCAATTACCCAAAATATTTTTTTTGAGTTAGACCCTTCTGCTTGCCTGTAAATATTTTCTCTTTCATTTCTGTTTTGTTCGGCGAGGGCAACTTTGATAACAGACCCTTCATTGTTACGAACGGTGTCAGCCATATCTGACATGTATGTTCTGACTGTTTTTATACCTCCACTATTATTTAATTCTTTTTTATTTTCTTCCATTATATTTTTTTAATTTATACTTTTGGTTTGAAGAAATTTTTGTTGGCTTCTTTGATAGAGAAATTTAATCTTCCTCTCTCATCAACTTTAATTATTTTAACAGGAACAAGATCTCCTTCTTTAATAATATCAGAAACCTTCTCAACTCGAAACGGTGCAATTTCAGAAACATGAACAAGTCCTTCTGTGTCACTTCCAATACGAACGAAAGCGCCGAACTCCATTAACTTAACAACAACTCCTTCGGCTAGATCCCCGACGGCATACTCATGGGTCATCTCAGC
>JBBRVK010000028.1:0-9975 GCA_038247045.1 Minisyncoccia bacterium
GACCGGAATCTTTCGCCCTACGGTCGCGGGTACTTTTCAAGTTTTTTAAAAAACATAGAAAAGTCTTTCAAGTCCGGTACGGAGCCAACCCAGTAGGTCATTTTACTAAATGAGAAGTTGGCTCCTCGGCCACGCATTAAAAAAAAAGACTTTCGTCTCCTTTTTTAATTTGCGCGGTCGATCGGAACATGAGTACATTTCTTGACCTCGACTAAAATTTTTTCGTCAAAAAATTTTGTCTGGTCACCGCCTCATTATTTTCTCTACTGAAAAAATATAATTCCGGCGTTCAAGCCCTTAAAATGTTACAAATTTTATCGCCCACGCATTAAAAAAGAAGACTTTCGTCTCCTTTTTTAATTTGCGCAGTCGACCGGGCTTGAACCGGCAACCTCCCACGTGACAGGCGGGTGCTCTAACCAGTTGAGCTACGACTGCATTTATTAAACTACCATACTACTCTATCAATTATTTTTACGTCCGCCAAAGCGGGTGCTCGCTATCTTCTAATTGAGTTGAGCTGCGACTGCAAATACACTCCATTAACATAACATAAAATAGAAAAAATTTCTACCTTGTGTCGGCGGGAAGACTTTCCAGTTACACTGTCGGGTACTTTTCATGTTTTTACCAAAACAAAGAAAAATCTTTCAAGTCTTCACGTAAGCAAAGAAGTTTGTTTACTCCTCTCGACTTGTGTCGGCGGGAAGACTTGAACTTCCTACCTCGGGCTTATGAGTCCCGCGCTCTAACCAGATGAGCTACGCCGACATTTATTCAGTTTCATAGACATCTTTTTGGCATGCCGTCTACAGGTGTAAACATTTTACTTGTTTACGCACTTACCGAATTGTTGCGGGACTTGGAATCGAACCAAGGTCTTAAGGTTATGAGCCTTACGAGATACCATTTCTCTATCCCGCTATATATTTTTCAATTTTTAAGCAAATCTTACACACTAGGTCTAAAATTTAATTATTATATGCTTAAGAGATAAGAGTTTCTCTCTTTATAATAATATCTATTGATAATAACCCGAAATTATAAATTTTGCAATAGTTTGAAATGTGCTTAAAATATAGTACTATATTTTAGTTGGCTAATTATTGCCGTCATAGCTTAGTGGCAAAGCACTCCCTTGGTAAGGGAGAGACCGTGAGTCCGATTCTCACTGACGGCTCTATTTTATTAAATATTATATCTCTTTGTTTTGTTTGCATGTGTCCTTAGTGTCAATTGTATACTAACCCAGTGCAATAGTTGAAACAGACTTTATTATGTTGTATTATAAGGTCTGTTTCTTCTTTATCCTAAATGAAAAATTTACCCCTTTCTTACATAGAAATTTCGAAAGAAAACTTGATACATAATATCAAGCAATTTAAAAGATTAATCAATAAAAATACAAAGATTGTAAGTGTTATAAAAGCTAATGCTTATGGTCATGGAGATAAAGAAGTTGTAAGGATTCTTAATAAATACACAAATTATTTTCAAATTAATAGCATTGAAGAACTTGAAAGTATTAGAGGTTTTACAAAAAAGCCAATATTGCTTCTTGGTTATGTAGGGAAAAATGATATTGAAAAAGCCATTAAACTTGGATGTATATTGTGTGTGTTTGATTTTGAACATGCTCTCTTAGTGAATGAATCTGCTCGTAAATTAAGATTAAAACAAAAAATTCACATAGCCATAGATTCTCATCTTGGACGTGAAGGTTTTATGCCATCAACTCTTGAATCTTTTTTACCTGAAATAAAGAAGATGAAAAATATTGTAATCGATGGTGTCTATTCGCACTTTGCTAATATTGAAGATACTAGTGATTTTTCTCATGCAGAAAAACAAATTAAAACTTATAAAGAATCTATTACATCTTTTAATAAAAATGGTTTTAATAATTTAAAAACACATATTTCAGCAACTTCTGGAATTCTAGCTTATGAAAAAGAAACGGGAATCAATAATTTAGTTAGACTGGGGATTAGTTTGTATGGTTTATGGCCATCTTTATATTTAAAGAAAAAGTGGGATAAAAAAATTAATATTAAACCAGTTCTAAGATGGGTAACATCTATTGCTCAGGTTAAAATATTACCTAAGGGTCATTCTATTGGTTATGGTTTGACTTATATTGCAGAAAAGGAGATAAAGGTTGCTCTTATTCCTCAGGGTTATTCAAATGGTTTTCCAAGATCTTTTTCAAATAATGGAGAAGTTATAATTCACGGTAAAAAAGCTAAAATTTTAGGCCGGGTAGCTATGAATATGTTTGTTGTAGATGTTTCTCATATTCCTGATGTAAAAAAAGAAGACGAAGTTGTAATTTTAGGTTGGCAGGATAAGAGTGAGATTTCAGCTGAAGATTTAGCAGTTTTAAGTGACACTATTAATTACGAAGTTACAACGAGGATAAGTTCACTGTTACCAAGAGTTATAAAGTAGTAAGTTAAGTATTGAAAGAATTATAAGTAGCCACCCTAGCTCAGTTGGTAGAGCACACCCTTCGTAAGGGTGGGGTCCCGAGTTCGATCCTCGGGGGTGGCTCTATGAATAAAACAAACAAATCAGGTGCAAAAGTTTTTGAAGGGGAACATTCGGTCTTGGATTTTTTAACTCCTGGGTCTCTTGGTCCTACACCACTAGTAGAGCTACCTTACTCACTGAATAAATTTAATAAAGATGGTGTTAGGATTTTTGTTAAACTCATGCAGTTTGTACCGCTTGGTAATATTAAGTCCATGCCTTCTTGGTGTATGCTCTCGGGCCTGAGTAAGGATGAATTAAAATCGACAAAACATTTGGTGGAATATTCTTCTGGGAATACCGTTTTATCTTTAGCTATTCTTTCTCGTCATTTTGGTATTCCAAATTTGCATGCCATTATTACTCCAGATGTACCAGAGCATAAAAAAAGACTTCTAAAATTAGTTGGGGCGGATTTGATGATTTCACATGGACCAAGAAGTCCTGATGTTCATAGTAATAAGGGTGGTGTCTATGAAGCCAAGCAGCTTGGAAAAAGAAAGGGTTGGCATAATTTAAATCAATATATAAATCCCGGTAACGCTGGAGCTTCAGAAGAATATGTTGCCAAAGAATTGTGGTCTCAATTAGGGGATAGGCTTACTATTTTTGCTTCGACGATAGGGACAGCGGGGACAATTTACGGAGCAGGTACATATCTAAAATCTAAAAATAAAAATATTTACGTGGCAGGGACCTCAATTAAAAAAGGCTCCTCGATTCCAGGTCCACGTGTTGATGAAGCAATATTGAAACTTGGTATACCTTGGTATGATATTGTTGACCAAGTTATACCAATAGATGCAGTTTCTGCTTATGAAAGAAGTTTAGCTATGATAAGGCTTGGACTTTTTGTTGGGCCTTCAACTGGAATGCAGCTGGCTATGATAGAAAAAATGCTGAAAGATATGAAGAAAAATAAAACTTTGAATAAATATAGAAATAAAAATAAAGAAGTAGTCATTGCTTTTGTTGCTTGTGATATGATGCATCCATATATTGATGATTATTTCTCTATTTTACCTAAAAAGTATTTTAAGGCTGAACATAATTTGGAGAAATAATAACAAAATAAATTAGAACTGAAAATAAGACCAGAATTGTATCAGAAATAGAGATATAATTTAACCTAACCCTAACCCTAACCCTAAACCTAAATCTAAACCTAAATCTAAACCTAAATCTAAACCTAAATCTAAACCTAGACAGATCACAGTTTACGAACTAGTTTTTTTTATTTTAATTATCAAGAATCTACACATATCAACCATGGTGTATATGTGTAAGAGATTATATAATGGTAGATATGGGAGACAAGAGGAAATATAGATATTACAAAGGAGTAAAAGTAAATTCTTGGGGGACCCCAGTATTTTTGATGGACTTAATTAAAGGAAATCCAAGAATAAAAAAAGATGACAGAAAAAGAAATTACTATAATGTCACCTTTCCTTCCATTTTTAGTAAAAATGCACCGAGAAATCTCCTTCTAATGTATGATATTCCAAGTGATAAGAGAAAAGAAAGAGATTGGTTGCGTCGGCATTTAAGGAAGTTTAATTATATTATGATCCAAAAAAGTGTTTGGGTTGGACCATCTCCATTACCAAAAGACTTCCTTGTCTATTTGAAAGAGATTAAAATAGGCGATAGTTTTAAAACTTTTAAACTTCAAAAGCCATACGAATCAATGGATAATTTAAAATCAAAATAAAATTGTTCAATTCTGTAATTACACATATCAACCATGGTGTATATGTGTAGATTTAATAGTTATAATTTATTTTTTTCTATAAACTCGAAAAATTTCTAGATTCTGGTATTATAAGTCTATGCGATTAGAGGCGGAGGAAATCAAAAAAGAGATTGAAGAATTAGAGGCCGAGATGCTGTCTGGTGATTTTTGGCTAAATAAAATAAAAGCTCAAGAAACAATAAAAAAAATTAGCGAACTAAAAGATGAATTACTTGGAGCGAATAAGTATGATGCTGGTCATGCAATTCTTTCTATTCTCTCTGGAGCGGGAGGAGATGATGCTGAGGATTTTTCCTCCATGTTGCTTCATATGTATATTAAATATATTGAGAATAAGGGCTGGAAAATTAGTTTGATTCATGAAAATAAAAACGATGTTGGTGGTTATCGAAATATTTCTATTGAAGTTATAGGCAAGGGCGCTTACGGAACACTAAAAAATGAATCAGGGGTTCATCGCTTGGTTCGCATTTCACCATTTAATGCTAAAAGTCTTCGACATACTTCTTTTTCTCTCGTTGAAGTTGTCCCGAAGCTCGAAAAAAATAATGAAGCAATTCAAATTTCTCCCGATGACCTTCGTGTTGAATTTTCTAAATCAGGTGGTCCTGGTGGTCAGAATGTAAACAAGAGAGAAACCGCTGTTCGAATTGTTCATATTCCTACAAATATTTCTGTTTCAGCTTCAACAGAACGTTCACAAGAACAAAATAGAGAACAAGCCATGGAGGTTCTAAAAGGGAAACTGTTTAAAAAAAGAGAAGAAGACAAAAAGAGAGAAAAAGAAGGATTGTCGATTACTGGTAATATTGAGATAGAATGGGGAAGTCAGATTCGCTCTTATGTCCTGCATCCTTATAAGTTGGTTAAAGATCATCGAACTGGAGTGGAAGTCCGAGATGTTGACTCTGTTCTCGAAAGTGGCGTGATAGATGAATTTATTGTTGCCGAAGTGAATTTGTGATAAAATTAAAAAATCGATGATATATTTTGATAACGTTACAAAAAAATATAAAGATAATTTTTCCTTAGAAGAAGTTACTATATCTATCGCCCCTGGAGAATTCGTTTCTATAGTTGGCCACTCCGGAGCAGGAAAGACAACCCTAACCAAATTAATACTTGCCGAAGAAGCACCTACGTCTGGGGCTGTTTTTTATGAATCAACTGATATTCACAAGCTTTCTAGGCATGATTTGATGAATTTTCGACGTAAAATTGGTATTGTTTTTCAAGATTTTCGTCTACTTCCTAATAAAACAGCTTATGAAAATATTGCCTTTGCAATGGAAGCTACTGGTAAAACTGATGAAGAAATAAGAGAGGATATTCCGCATGTTTTAGAGTTAGTAGACCTTACAAATAGAGCTTTTCACTTTCCTCACCAACTCTCTGGTGGAGAGAAGCAGCGCTTGGCTATTGCTCGGGCTATTATTACTCAGCCAGATTTGATTATTGCCGATGAACCGACGGGCAACCTTGATCCTATGAATACTAATGAAGTTATAAATATCCTTAAAAAAATAAATGATTTAGGGACGACAATTATTCTAGCAACTCATAATAAGGGCGTCGTTGATCAAATAAAAAAGCGTGTCATAACCCTCGAAAATGGTCGCGTTATTCGAGACGAGAAAGAAGGTAAGTATATGTTATAATAAATCTATGTTAATACACGCAAAAAGAATCATAAAGTCAGGATATCGTAGTTTTGTTCGCAGTGGTTTTACTTCCATTTCAAGTATTCTGATTATGACGATAACTCTTTTCGTTATTACTTCAATGATTCTTGTTCAGGCATCTCTCAATTCCTCTCTTAACGATATAAAGGAAAAAGTAGATGTTACTATTTATTTTATTCCTGGAGCCGAAGAAACTTCAATTAAAAAAGTAGAAGAATCCCTGACTAGTCTTCCTGAAATAAAAAGTATTTCTTACACTTCATCTGCAGAAGCTCTCTCAAATTTTAAAGATAAACACTCCAATGACTATTTAACCCTTCAGGCGTTAGATGAGTTAGGGGATAACCCACTTGGAGCATCACTTAATATTAAGGCTAATGATCCTTCGCAATATGAGAGTATCGCTAAATATTTTGAAAATGACAATGCTCTCTCTAAAGGAGCTCTAACAATTATAGATAAGATAGATTATCACCAAAATAAATTAGTGATTGATAGACTTACTTCTATTATCAATGGCGCTAAGAGACTTGGTTTTATTGTTTCTTTTGTTTTAATTTTAATTTCAATTATTATTACTTTCAATACTATTCGCTTAATTATTTATATGTCTCGTGAAGAGATTAATGTTATGAGACTAGTTGGAGCTGGCTCAAAGTATGTCAGAGGTCCATTCATTGTCTCTGGAATTCTGGTGGGGATGTGTGCTTCGTTTCTAACTCTTTTGATTTTCATCCCTATCTCTATTTGGTTGGGCAATAATATGACTGACTTTATCGGAATTAATTTATATCAATATTTTAAATCAAATTTCCTTCAGTTGTTTATTATTATGCTTGGCTCGGGAATTGCAATTGGAAGCATCTCAAGTTTCTTTGCCATTAGTCGATATCTAAAAAAATAGAATATGAAAAAATCACCAGAGAAAAAGCCAGAGAATGACTTAATTAATTGTAAATATATCTTTGTCGTCGGTGGGGTTATCTCGGGTGTGGGGAAAGGAGTTGCAGCCTCGTCTATTGGTAGAATCATGCAAGATCGAGGTTATACTGTAACTTCTATTAAAATTGACCCTTATATAAATATTGATGCAGGAACAATGAACCCCACCGAACATGGTGAGGTCTTTGTGCTTGATGACGGTGATGAGTGTGACCAAGATATGGGTAATTATGAGCGTTTCCTGGAGAAAGACCTTACTCGTTTAAATTACATGACAACTGGTCGTGTTTACCAAGAGGTTATTCGCCGAGAACGTAACTTAGAATATAAAGGTAAAAATGTGGAAGTAGTTCCAGATGTCCCTTTTGAAATTATTCGAAGAATTGAAGAAGCGACAAGGGTTGCTCATGCGCAAATTACAATTATTGAAATTGGTGGCACTGTTGGTGAATACCAGAATGTCCTTTTCCTTGAAGCGGCTCGTATGCTTAAATCAAAACACCATGCTGATGTAGCTTTTGTTCTTGTTTCATATTTACCGATTCCTAATAACTTAGGGGAGATGAAAACAAAGCCAACTCAGTATGCTTCGAGAACTCTTAACTCAGCAGGGGTTCAAGCTGATGTTATTATTGCTCGTGGTGCTGTCGCCGTAGACAAAAAAAGAAAAGAAAAAATCGCATTATTTTGTAACGTTCCCGAAGAAAATGTTATATCGGCTCCTGATGTAAGTAGTATTTATGACATTGCTCTAAACTTTGAAAAAGATAAATTGGGGGAAACCTTAGAAAAAGTTCTTTCGTTGCCGAAGCGTACCGCTAATCTTACTAAGTGGAAAAGGTTTGTCGCAAAAACAAAAAATGGGCAAGAGAAAATAAAAATTGCTGTTGTTGGTAAATATTTTGATTCAGGAGATTTCGTTCTCTCGGATGTTTATATTTCCGTGCTGGAAGCTTTAAAGTTTTCCTCTTACGAATGTGGTACTAAAATTGAAATCGCATGTATTAATTCTAAAGACTTCGAATCAAAAAAAGTTCCTTTATCAATTTTGAAAAAATATGATGGGATTCTTGTTCCTGGAGGTTTCGGAGAGAGTGGTATCGAGGGTATCATATCCGCTATTAGTTATGCTCGTAATGAAAAAATTCCATACTTTGGACTTTGTTATGGAATGCAATTAATGGTCATTGAATATGCTCGTAATGTTTTAAAACTTAAAGATGCAAATACCCGTGAGATAAATCCGAATGCTAAAGATGTCGTTATTGATGTGATGGAAGACCAAAAAGAAAAGATTGCCAATGCCAAGATGGGGGCAAGTATGCGTCTGGGAGCTTATCCTGCAAATCTTATAAAGGGAACTGTCGCAGCTCTTGCTTATAAAACTTCTACTATTTCAGAACGGCATCGTCATCGTTATGAGGTTAACAATGCTTACAGAGGGCCTCTGGAGAAAGCAGGACTTGTGTTCTCAGGAGTTTCTCCTGACGGCAAGCTTTGTGAGATTGCTGAACTTCCATATGAAAAACATCCATTTTTTCTAGGGACTCAGTTTCATCCAGAGTTTAAAGCAAGACCTTTGTCTCCACACCCACTCTTCACTGTTTTTATCGCTGCTTGTTTAAAAAGTCAGAAAAAATAAGAATAAAGAAATAAGAAAATACCCCCGCCTTGATCTGTACCCCAAAAAGTGGACACGTAAATGTGCCCACTTTTTAATTTCCATCAGGTATAATTATTAGATTAATATAGCAACATAAATTATATGGATAGAAGAATACTTACAGAGGAAAAGATAAAAATACTTAAAGAGAATAGAAACGTAAAGAATTGTACTAAATGGTCGATAACATATGATAATGACTTCAAGGTTAAAGCTGTTAAACAATATGAGGAAGGAATAAATCCTAGAGATATATTTAATCAAGCAGGATTAGATCTTAAAATAATAGGCAAAGATGCACCAAAAGAATCTATTAAGCAGTGGAATAGAGTGTATAAAAGAATGGGAATAGCTGGATTACAAACAGAAAACAGAGGAAGAAATGGTGGTCTGAATAAAATATGGATGACAGAGAAAGATAGAATAAAAAGACTAGAAGCCGAGGTTGCATATCTTAAAGCTGAAAATGATTTTTTAGTCAAACTTCGGGCCAAGAGATCGAAGTAAAACTAAGGCCAAGAGATAAATATGGATTAATTAATAAGATTAGAATGGAGATTAGATTGCTTTGTGATATTGCAAATGTATCTCCTAGTGGGTATTACAAATGGAAAATACATTCGGATGAAAGAGATAAAGACCATAATGACTATTTGTTAATCAAAGATGTATTTGATAAAGGTAGAGGTAAATATGGCCTTAGAACCATACAAATGAACCTTAAAAAGAAAATGAATCACAAGAAGATAATTAGGATTAAGAATAAATATGGATTGATAACAAAAATTAGAAAAATAAATCCATATAAAAATATAATGAAGAAGTCACTCGAGCATAGGACTTGTGAGAATATATTAGATAGAGAGTTTAAGCAGGACGTACCTTTTAAAACATTATGCACAGATATTACCTATTTACCTTTCAATCATCGTCTAGCTTACTTCTCGGCTGTTAAAGATATATCAACGGGTGAGATTGTCGGATGGAATACAACAGAAAACCTACAGATGAATATTGTCTTTGGTACTTTGAAAAGTTTAAAAAGCAATGTTGGTTCATTACAAAATGTACTCATTCATTCAGATCAAGGATTTCATTACACTAATCCAGACTTTAGAAGCAATATTAAAGAATTAGGAATGATTCAATCAATGTCCAGAAAGGGTCGATGTATTGATAATGCACCGATAGAATCATTTTTCGGACATATGAAAGATGATATTGATTACAAGAGTTGTAAAAGTTTTGAAGAATTGCGTTTGCAAGTTGAAGAATATGTGAGATACTACAATAACGAGAGACCTCAATGGGGACGAAAAAAGATGACTCCTGTAGAATACAGAAATCATCTTTTAGCACAAAAGTGACTTTTATTTGGTGTCTACTTTATAGGGTACAGATCA
>JBBRVK010000029.1:0-9635 GCA_038247045.1 Minisyncoccia bacterium
AATAATGAAGCAGTTTTAGAAATATTGGTTATAGAGTATTTTGCACTGTTAGCTGTTTTGGTGGATAACAGAATACATGGCACATATTTTATATATTAAGTTAAAAAATAGATACGCAATGTTAGCTGTTTTGGTGGATAACAGAATACACGGCACGTATGTTAAGTTAAGTTGAAAAAATAAATACGCCCTGTTAGCTCAGCTGGTAGAGCAGCTCCCTCTTAAGGAGATGGTCGTAGGTTCGACTCCTACACGGGGCACCATAATAAAAAAAGACGACGAAGGTCGATCTTTTTTTATTATGGTGCCCCGTAGCAAGCAAACTGCTTTGCTTGCATGTAGGAGGCGAAAAGCTTTTCCTTGTGAGCTTGCGAATGGAAAAGGTGTACTGAACCTGTAAGGTTCGACAAGTGTACTCACGGTCCATCTTTTTAGTTTACCATCACTGTATTTTAATTTTGAAACTATTTTTTAATATTTTCTTTATTCCTTACATGGATAATAATTTTTATTATAAAAAAAATAAACAGAATCAAAGCTAATATTGGAGCAAATATAGCAATTAATAACATTGAACCAGATCCACTAGCTAAACTTCCTATAATTATAAGCATTACATAAAAAAATAAAAAAATACCACCGATAAGATCAAGATAAAAATGATTTTCTGAGGTTTTAGAAGTAAATAAGTCTTTATAAGATTCTGGCTTCAAATATATTATTAAAGTACCAAGCACAACAAGTATAGAGAGATAAATATTATAGATCTTTCCTTTCAAAAATATATTCATAAGAAACAAAATAATAAAACAAAAAATTAATGGATAATAATTAATATGTTTCCTAGATGATAATCTTGTCTCTTGGCTTATAGTAGATTCATTAATTTCTTTTTTTATTATTTGTTCTTCCATCCTTCTATTATATCAATAACATATAAAAAAAGCAGCTATCCAGCTACTTTTTTTATTTCCTCAACAATTTTACCATTCCATCTATCAATTCCTTTACTGATTCATCATCAAATAATGATAGTGTGAATATAGGCTTTTTCAGTTTCAAAAATTCCTTTTTAATTTTCTCTATTTTTTTATCATCAACAAGGTCAGTTTTTGTAAGAATTACTACTTCTTCTTTCTCGAGTAGTTCTTCATCATAAGCCCCGAGTTCTCTACGAATCTGTTTGTATACTTCCATTGGGTCACTATTTTCTAAAGAAACCAAATGAGCCAGTGCTCTGGTTCTCTTTATGTGTCTCAAAAATTTAATTCCTAAACCTTTACCTTCTGAAGCACCTTCAATTAACCCTGGGATATCGGCAAGAATGTAGCCATGGAAATCTCCTAAGTTTGGATCAAGAGTTGTAAATTGATAACTCCCAATTTTAGCTTCGGCATTTGTAACTGAATTTAAGAGTGAAGACTTACCAGCATTTGGTAATCCAATTAAGCCAACATCGGCAAAAAGCTGAAGTTCAACCTTGAAATGTCCTTGTTCTCCCAACTTACCCTTTGTAGCCTTAGTTGGAGTAGTATTAATAGAAGTTTTAAATTGTTCATTTCCCCAACCACCAAGTCCCCCTTTTAATAAAAGTTCCCTTTGTCCAATAACATCGAGAGAAACGAAACCTCCACTTTCTACGTTTGTGATAATAGAACCAACAGGAAGTTCAATGATTAAATCTTTACCATCCTTACCGTGACGGCTTCCTCCAGCTCCATCTTCACCACGTTCGGCTTTGAATTCTTTTTTGTGTTTATATTTTGAAAGTAAATTTATATCTTGAACAGCAACAGCATAAACATTGCCGCCACGTCCTCCATCGCCGCCGTTAGGACCACCTTTGTCTATATATTTTTCACGACGCCAACGAACAACCCCGTCTCCTCCGCGGCCCGCTTCAGTATGGAATTTTATTTCATCGATAAACATTGTTAATACACATTAACCTATTAAGGCCTTTTCTACAAGGGCAATGATACCCTCTTTTGATCTAGCTACTATTAAAAACCTTCCGTTGTGACAAAAGATTGCATCTGAAACACCTGTCACTTTGACAATATCATCATCACGTTTACCTGCCCATGCGACAGGAAAAGGCTTACGAACTTCAAAATTATTTTTTTCCCTCCTGACAGCTTCTGCCCTCCATGTATCACCTTTTTTGGAAATAACATAAAGAGGCTCAGAATATTCATTTATTACCTCAAACCAAGGATATGAGTCATCAAAAATAATGACTCTTTTGTCTTCTGCTTCTTCATAAGCTTTTTTTACAATATGCTCTGCTTCTAAATTATCCCGCATTTTTATAATTTCACGAGTTATTATTTTTTTAGCAAAAGAAACAGACACAAGAAAAGATTTATCATAATCTTGTTCCTCTTTCCAACTTGGACGAAAACTAAAAAATAAATCTTGAATAGTATACGGAGGAATATTTCCTTTAACCTCAAAAAGATTAATACCATTATCATTTGCATCAATAGAGGAAACTAGTCTATCTTCAATTTTATTAGCAACTTCTTTTGAACCACAAATTTCTTCACCATACTTTTCCCAAACAAGACCAAAAGATGAATATGGTGTTCCATTCAAATGAAAACCGGCGCCACCTTCTTGGTGATGATCAAATCGATTTTTTTCTCTGTCATAGATACCCCCAACATCATAAACAACATCGGCTTGTTCTATTAATTTAGAGTCACGAGTACGAATAACTTTTATGTTGTCTTTAAATAGTATTGAAAGTGTAGCGGTCGCAAAAATATCATCAGAATGGAATGACCCATTATGAGTTACCAATATTTTCTTTTTAGTAAAAAATGACATATTATTCTTCTGAGCTATAACTATCTTTCATATTAAATAATTCTACTACAAAAGCGATAATTTTCTCAATTATAAAAAAGAGGATAAAGAAAATAAGAATAATACCTAAAAATTTGCGGACATCCCGACTAATTGCCAATGCGGTAAAACTAAAGAAATATCCTATGGATAAAACTCCAATAGACCATAAGGCCAAAGAATAAGCCTCTGCCTTAACATATATTTTAAGTGGAATTTTTTTATACCCTGAGAAAACAATAGTAAACCAACCAATACCTAATATAAAGAATCTGGAAATAAATATTGACCAATAAGGTTTTTCCTTAAAACGAGGTAAGAAGTAAGAAATTCTTCTCTCTATCTTACCCATAAATGGTCGATGTGAATGACGTTTTTGCAAATAAAAACCAATAGTATATCCAAGGAATGATTTAACTGAACCTCCAAATACAACAGAAGCTAAAGCAATAAAAATATTAAGTGACCCCAAATAGGAAAAAATACCAGCAAAAATAACAACGATTTCTCCTTCTACTATTACTCCTAAGAAAATAATAAGATAGATGATGATTGCGTGTATTTCAATAAAATGCCTAATGGCGCTGATAGATATATATTCCATATTTTAAAGATCAAAATGGAATACTTTTTTCAGAATCCAATTAATGATAGATACTAAGATTGCTCCGATAAATGCAGCAGAAAAAGTTTTTACAGAAAATCCAGTAATAACGGAGCCTAAATACCAAAACAGTAATCCATTAACAACCAGTGAAAATAACCCGAGTGTCACGATGTTAAGAGGTAGAGTTAATATACTTACAATTGGTTTAATAAACATATTAAACAACGTCAAACAAGCTCCAACAATGAGAGCAACCCAAATTGGAGTAAGTGAAATTCCAGAAATAATCTTTGTAGTAGCAAAGACAGCGACAGACAATATAATCCAATGTAAAATAATTTTCATCCTATTCAAAAGTAGACGCGGTTATCTTTTATAATTACCGAAGCCACAAAAATTAAAATTAAATAAATAGCTTATCCACAACATCCTTAACCATAGATCCGTCAGCCTTCCCTTTTAGGTCTTTCATTATGGTTGAAATAAACATTCCTTTTTTTGAAATATCCTTAGGTTCAAAATCTTGATACTTTAAAGTAACAAATTTTTCTACTTCATTTATATCCATCAACTTTGGTAAAAATTCTTCTAAAATTTTTAATTGTTCAGCTTCAACTTCTACAAGATCCATACGTCCCCCGCGGGTAAATTGCTCGATTGAATCTTTCCTTTGTTTTGAAGCGCGAGTTATAACCTTAAGTGAATCATCGTCAGACAGAATATCCTGTGGAGTTTTGCCTGTAGCCACCAATTCATTCGTAAAAGCGGTCACAAGCCCTCTCATAACCTCAAGACGGACCTTATCCCCTGCCTTCATTGATTCTTTTATATTATTTCTGATTTGTTCGTGTAATGTCATACTACAATTATACTAAATATGTGATAAAATACCAGTATGATTAAAAAAATTATATTTTTAGATACTGAAACAACTGGCAATGAACCAGCAAAAGATTTTCTCTGCCAAATAGCTTACAAAACTACAGACGAAACTTTCTGTGAACTTTACAAACCTTCCATCCCTATTCCACCTGAAGCAAGTGCTATAACTCATATCACAAATAAAATGGTAGCAAACTGTGAAGTTTTTAAAGAGAGTAAATATTACAAAAAAATAAAAACTTTACTGGAAGATAAAAACTCTGTACTCGTTGCCCACAATGCAAAATTCGATGTTGCCATCATAGACAACGAAGATATCATCCCAGCAAATATTATTTGTACTCTTCGTGTTGCTAGATATTTAGATAAGAATAATATTATTCCTCAATACAAACTTCAATATTTGAGATATTACTTGGACATCGATATAGAGGCCGAGGCCCATGACGCTCTTGGTGATGTTCTGGTACTTGAAAAGCTTTACGAGAGATTATTAGATAAAATAATGAAAGAAGATGGGATAACAGAGACAGAAGCTATAGAAAAAATGATAGATATTTCCTTAAGACCCTCCCTGATGAATCTATTTTCGTTTGGTAAACACAACGGCAAAACCGTTGAAGAAGTTAGCAAGTTTGATCGTGGATACCTAGAATGGATGCTCACCCAAAAAGAACAAAATCCTGACAATGAAGAAGATTGGATTTATACGCTTAAAACCGCATTGGGAAGATTGCAATAAAATGGAAAATTTAAGTAAAATAGATGCATAGGGATTATCGTGTTCATATAGAGATACGACACATAGTAATACTTGTTGAGAGAATCTAGAAGATAATAAAAAAACAGAAATCAGGCTTTCGCTTTTTTATTTCATCTTTTTGCTTTTTAAATACGTCACCGTAGCAACTAGCGCGTTTTTCTCATTTTTTGATAAAATAGGATCTATCAGTTTTGAAAAATTTTCAATTACTTCAAAACCCTTCCCTCTATTCTCATTCTTTGATTTTGAGAATCTTTGAATAAAATTTTCAATGGTTTCAAATAGTTTTGTTCCTTGGTGAATATTTGATCCCTCTTCAATTTCATCTTTCCCTTTCTTCGCTTCATTTTCAAAGAACCTAAGAATCTCTGCCTTATCATCTAAATTATTTAAATCCAAATCTTTAATCGGAGTGTACCAGTAGGCGTTAAGAGTGTTCGTAACTGTTTTTAAGTTATCTTTACTAACTCCAAACTGTAAGATTGTGTTTAACACTGCTTCTATTTTACCGTTAGTTAATTCTCCAATGGCCTTGCTGTCATAACTATTTAACACGTCTAAAATCTTAGCCAAATCTTCTTCCGCATTCTTTTCCAACTCTTTGATTATATTTTCTCTCGAAATCTCTTTTTCTTTCAAAGATAAAGTTGAAATACCACCTAATCCGCTTGGAGTACCATCTATGGAATAAATTTCATTCCCACCATTCTTATTTGGCCAAACGACAAACGAGGTAGCATGCGCATCTCCCGAGTAGGCTGACAACCCTTCAGTTTTGAAGCCAGACAAAATGCCAGATATAAATCCAGCTTGTCTCAAAATAGCCGTCGAAAGCAAGGCGAAGTCAGCACAAACACCTGCATATTTTTTCCCTGACAAATTTCCTTGACCATTTTGCTTTAATTCTTCAACTCTTGCTTCCATTAGATCAAGCTTTTCTTCAATAGATTTTCCCTTCTTAATTGCCATCATTTCGCCATTCTTCATATCGTAGTGACAAATTGATCGGACGAATTCTTCAATCAAAAGAACTTTTTCTTTCGGCTCTTTATTATTTATAGACTCAAGGAAAAGATCAATTTCTCCGGGCAGTTCAACAATCTTTTTTGTCATCTCATTGTTGTTGGTTAAAACAAATCTCTTTCTGAATATCTCATATTCGTTCTGCCCAACATTTATCATAACCTTGGGTATTTGATCTATTTCCAGAGAATAGATTATTTCTTGTGCTTTTTTTGTATCACGAATTATTCCTTCTTGCATCGGAGAAAATTCAGTTTCCAGTGGAAATTCTTCCGAGTTTCTTGTGCCTTTAACACGTTCTCGTGTGATGTTACTATTTAATGTCTTTGGAAGTTTAACCTTGTTGCCAATGTTTGGCAAAGTTATTGTTGTCTCCCTACCCTTTTGTATAGTTTCTTTTGCAATCGGGAATTGGTATGACTGATCCCACAAGTTGCCGGATAATTTCCCATATATTCCAGTTACTAGTATGCCATCAATAGACTCCCTTAAACGAAATACTTCTTTTTTCGGAACATTTTCTGCGTTAGAAGCACTAGGATCTCCTCCCAACATTTCGTTTAGGTTATCAGGGTTCAGATAATCCTTAGGATCTCCCTCGTTCTCAAATTGATTATCAAGATTAAACCCGAAATATCCGCTGAAATTTCTCCAAATATTCTTATCTTCTGCAGTTAAAACACTCGGGAATAACTTTCTAATCAATTTTGTTTTAGTTAGCTTCTTATCCTTTATAGCGCCAATAGTTTCTTTAAATAATTCAGGACTCTCTTTGATCAAGGAATTCATTGCAAATAAGATTGATCTATTTTGAGAATGCTTATCTTTATTCTCTTTGAAATCGCCAAGGTATTTCGTAATCTTTCCCAACAATTCTTTTTCATCAAAATTCTTATTTCGCCACCCAAAAACATACTGCTCATTATTATCACTATTATTTATTTTTCTATTCAACTGCCAAACAAAAGTCATATAGTCACCAGCCAGACCTTGGGCGATGGAACCTTTACCTACTCCTTCTTTGATAAATTGATCTCTCATTTGCCAAGCTTTGTCTGAATCAAGACCAGCCAGACCTTGGGCGATGGAATCTTTACCTACTCCTTCTTTGATAAATTGATCTCTCATTTGCCAAGCTCTGTCTGAATCAAGACCAGCCAGACCTAGGGCGATGTAATATTTACCTACTCCTTCTTTGATAAGTTGATCTCTCATTTGCCAAGCTCTGTCTGAATCAAGACCAGCCAGACCTTGGGCGATGGAACCTTTACCTACTCCATCTTTGATAAATTGATCTAATTTATCGAGAATCTTTTCTTCAGTCAAATATTTTCCTTCTTGTGTTTCCTTAGCTTCTTCGCTTATTTTATCATTATTCCCAACATCAAAAGAATAAAAAGTATTTAAAATATTAATCAGTTTAATTTTTCTTTCTAAATCAACAGATGAATATAATCCTTTATTTCTCAACTGCCAAACAAAAGTCATATAATCACCAGCCAGACCTAGGGCGATGGAACCTTTACCTACTCCATCTTTGATAAATTGATCTCTCATTTGCCAAGATCTGTCTGAATCAAGACCAGCCAGACCTTGGGCGATGAAACCTTTACCTACTCCATCTTTGATAAATTGATCTCTCATTTGCCAAGCTCTGTCTGAATCAAGACCAGCCAGACCTTGGGCGATGGAATATTTATCTACTCCTTCTTTGATAAATTGATCTAATTTATCGAGAATCTTTTCTTCAGTCAAATATTTTCCTTCTTGTGTTTCCTTAATTTCGTTATTTAATTTATATTCTTTATTTTTTTCATCGAAAATTATTTGGCCACCCAAACTATTAATTTCTTCAACTAAATATTTTTCTGCTAATTTTATTTTTTGCAAAAAAACCAAGCTAAGTGGTTTATCTTGTGAATCTACATACCCTTTCGATTGAAGAGATTGCAGTAAAGGTTCCAATGTTTCTACCGCTTCAAGACCCAATCGTTCCCCACTACTCAAGCTATTATTTTCACCTTCAAAATCAAAACTCCTCTTTTTTATAAATTGAGAATACCAGTCATCTATTTGATCAAAAACTTGCGTTGACTTAAAGTCCAGAGAACTTCTTTCTTTCTTTTCAATATTAAACAATTTATAATAACCGCCTGTTTCCAATTTCTTTTCATATTCTTCATATAGTTTCTCCAAACTTGAAAGCTTTTCACGATCTTCATCACTTTTTATATCGAGCTTTGCTTCCTTAACTATTTTATTAGCCAAATCACTATGTTTGATATAAAAAGTGAAATGAGAAACAACATCAAAATACTGCCTATTTGTGTAAGGAAATTTTTCGGCCAATTTGAGTCCATCTGAAACAGAATGCTCGAAAACTCTAGACATTAAAATACTTCTGTCCTTCTCATTCGCATCTAGAACTCTATTTAGCAACTTTTGGCCTTCACTTATAAAATCAATCTTTTTATTATCTTCAATTGAAATAGTTGTACCAAGATCTGACTTTAATTCATTAATCTTTGTATATTCATCCATTATTAAAAGTATACAATATATAAGCAAAAAATGCATTCAAAATAAGAATGTGCGACAAAATCTCGCTTGAATGGGAATGATGATAAAAAAGTGAAAAGAATCGAATCTGCAATCACAAAAAAACTCTGGCTTGCCAGAGTTTTTTATTTTATTCTAAAAATGCTAAAATCATCTTATGGAAACACTTATCATAATTTTTCTCGTTATCTTAATAGGTCTAATTATAGGTTTGTTTTTGTTTCTCAAAAATAAACCTAAGGAAAACAACGATGGAGCTGTGGGACTACTGCTTACTCAGATTAATGAGCTTTCTCGTACGATAGATAACAAACTCGGTGAATCTCAAAAAGAGATGACCCAAACCATGAGATATCAGTCAACAGAGACTTCTCGAATTATTGCTGATATTACAGAGAAAATTACTCGTCTTGATGAGACGAATAAACAAGTCGTAGGATTCGCTGATCAATTAAAAAACCTACAAGATATCTTAAAAAACCCCAAACAACGCGGGGTGCTTGGTGAATACTACCTAGAAACATTGCTAAAAAATGTCATGCCACCAGGATCTTACCAAATGCAATACCCATTCCCAGATGGAAATATTGTCGATGCTGTCGTATTTGTAAAAGACAAAATCATCCCAGTTGATTCCAAATTCTCTCTTGAGAATTACAACCGAATGTCTGAAGAAAAAGAACCTATGCGAAAAAAAGATCTAGCAAAGATTTTTGAGAACGATTTAAAAAACCGTATTGTTGAAACATCAAAATATATTCAACCTGAAAACAATACAATGGACTTTGCTTTTATGTTTATTCCCCATGAAGCTATTTACTATGACCTTTTAGTAGGAACAGTCGGAACAAGCGGTGAAGCAGAAAATTTAATTCAAAGAGCCGCAAGTAAATACAAAGTTATTATTGTTTCACCTACTTCCTTTCTTGCATATTTACAAACCGTCCTTCA
>JBBRVK010000030.1:0-9619 GCA_038247045.1 Minisyncoccia bacterium
CCATCCTGTAACAACATTGATTGAAAACGGTAGATTATTTTTATTTACAAATTTAGCAAATCTTAGTATCGCATCATGATTTTTTACCCTATCCCATCTTGCAACGATACCTATATTATAATGTTTTTTATCTTCAAGATTTATTTTGTTTATATTTCCTGTATTTATTGGTAATGGAATGATTGATGTTTTAAGTAATGCTTTATTTTCCTTCTTTATATTATGAATAGAAAAAAATACATCACGACTAAAATTGTTTAAAAATATAAGATGAGATGCTTTTTTATAAATTTCTCTTTCGTAACTCGAAAAAATTCTTTTAATAGAAGTAGAAAAGTTTTTTTGTGATACGCTTAATTCTTTTTTCCATATTCCTGCATGTTGTGTGCATATAGGAATCTTCCTTTTATTTGCCACTTCCATTATTAACCAATTTGAGAGACTAAAACCATTAAGAAATACAATGTCTGGTTTTACTGTTTCAAATATTTTATCAACCTGATTAAGCCATGGTTTAAGAAATTCGTTATATTCTTTTTTTGTGTACTTCTTTTGATAGCTTTCTATTAATTTTTCTCTTGGATAATATAATTCATAATATTTATGATTTCCAATTGTTTCTTTAGTATAAATATCTTTATTTTTTGGATTATGTGAGAATAGTAAAGAAACCAACTCTATGTTTATTGATTTATTATCAAAATAATTGCTGAATTTATGGGCGAAACTTGAGACTCCTCCTTGTGGTATAGAGGAGTTGGATGGTATATTTGCGTGGGCGTCGTTGAAAATGACCCGTATCTTAGCCCTTTTATTTATCATATATATATTATAACATATATATAGAGATGAGACTTAATTTAAAAAAGTGGTTTTAAAAATACTTATGAAAATTAAATAGAAAAAGTATGGATTAATTTTAGGTTTTTGGGTTAGAAAATTGGAATTTTTCTAACCCATCAAAATGTGCTAAAATAACTAGATAAGATTTGGTTTATTATTAATAATAATTAAGCATCATAAATTATATTCTGAAAAAAGTTCTTGGGTTGGATGTGAAGATCTTAGATATTTTTTCATAAAATAATTTATTTCGCTTTTGTATATATGGCAACAGGAGTAAAAATAACAAAAATTGTAGGTCGTGAAATACTAGACTCAAGAGGAAATCCAACTGTCGAAGTAGATGTAACCCTCTCCGATGGATCTTTTGGTCGTGCTGGAGTTCCAAGTGGTGCTTCAACTGGAAGTCATGAAGCAGTTGAACTTCGTGATGGTGATATGAAAAGATATGGAGGTAAGGGAGTTTTGAAAGCAGTAGCAAATGTAAATGGAGAAATATCTAAGAAATTAAAAGGTAAGATTTGGAACCAAACTTCTCTTGATGTTGCGATGATTGAACTAGATGGCACAGAAAACAAGGGTCATTTTGGGGCTAATGCTATTCTTGGGGTTTCTATTGCTTTTGCTAAAGCTAAGGCTTGTTCAGAAAAGAAACCTCTTTGGAAATATTTTAAAGATATTTCAAAAACAAAAGAGATAAAACTTCCCGTTCCTATGATGAATATTTTAAATGGTGGAAGTCATGCTGAAAATTCTACTGACTTACAAGAATTTATGATTATGCCTACAGGCGCAAAATCATTTAAAGAAGCTCTTAGATGGGGAACAGAGGTTTTTCATGAATTAAAGAAAATTTTAAAGGAGAAAGGATTGAATACTTCTGTGGGAGATGAAGGAGGTTATGCTCCATCATTACCTTCAAACGAAGCTGCAATTGAAATAATATTAGAAGCAATTAAAAGAGCAGGGTATACTCCAGGTAAAGAAATAAGTATTGCTATTGATGCAGCTGCAAGTGAAATATATAAAGATGGAGTATATAGTTTAGCCACAGAGAAGAGAACTCTAACAAGTGAAGAAATGGTGGCCTTTTATGAGAGTTGGGTCTCAAAGTTTCCAATTGTTTCGATTGAAGATGGATTAGCTGAAGATGATTGGTCTGGTTGGGCTCTTATGACAAAAAAACTTGGTAAAAAAATTCAAATAGTTGGAGATGATCTTTTTGTGACAAACATAAAAAGATTAGAAAAAGGAATAGAAGAAAAAGCTGGAAATTCTATCTTAATAAAATTGAATCAAATAGGAACAGTTTCAGAAACGATCGATGCTATTCATATGGCTCGCAATGCTTCCTTTACTGCTGTCGTTTCTCATAGATCAGGTGAGACAGAGGACTCAACAATTGCCGACTTCGTTGTTGGTCTTGGAACTGGTCAGATAAAGACAGGTTCGCTTTGTCGAAGTGAGAGAGTTGCTAAATATAATGAACTATTAAGAATTGAAGAATCATTGGGAACTAAAGCAGTGTTCCCCGGTAAGAGTGCTTTTAAAGTTTAATCTTTTGATATTCTAAATATACATAGGAATATTATCTTTGACTTTATAACTTAAATTAAGATACAATAACTATATGTTAACAATACAAACATTTTTACAAACCATTTGGGCTTCAATACTTATCCTCGGTTGGGTGAAAGTTGCTATTGCTGTGGTTGGAATTTCTATTCTCTCGCGTTTTCAAAATTTGATGGGGCTACTAGCATTTGCTCTCTTTGTTGCCTACTTAGCTCATTGGATTTAATAATAAAGTTAAAAAATAAAAATTCACCAACTTTTGCGATCTCGCAAGCTGGTGAATTTTTATTTTTTGACAAAATATTAAGAAGGGTATATTATTTTTTATAAATATAGTATCAACCAAACAAGGTAACAAAGCCTTGTTTTAAATTTTTTGAAAATGGGGAAAGATAAAATGAGACCTAGACCTAATGTAGGCACGGAAACGGACATAGCAATTGCTGATGCTCCTAAGAATGAACCTAAAAAAAATCGCTATTCGGATGAAGAATTATCTGAATTTAAAGATTTAATTAATCTTAAGCTTTTTAAAGCAAAAGGAGACTTTCGTCTTTATAAAAGTGCTATCACTCATAGTGATAGCAATGGTATAGAGGATACGTCTCCAACTTTTAAGGTTTTAGAAGAAGGAGAGGCCACCTTTTCTAAAGACGAAGCAGTTAAGATTGTTGAAAGACAGTTGAAATTTATCCAAAATTTGGAAGCTGCTTTATTTCGTATAGAAAACAAGACCTATGGAATCTGTAGAGAGACTCAAAAACTTATTTCCAAGGAACGTCTTCGTGCTGTTCCTCATGCAACACTTTCAATCGACGCTAAAAATAATCAGCGTCGGTGTTAACATTCGTTAAGCGGGAAAAAGCTGTTTGTTTTTAACAAACAGCTTTTTTATTTTGATAAATTACTTTTTAGTATATAATATGAACCGTATGAAGACCCATTTCAATCTAACGTGGTTATGGATATCAATTATCTTTTTTATAAATATAATGGTTTTCTATTTTTTGTCTCAAAAATTAGAAGTATATGTAGTAGGCACTATTTCAGATCGGATAGTAGAGGGAGTTTAATAATAATATTTAATTTATGAAAGATATTCATCTTACAGAATGGCAGATTATTAAGAAAAATACTTGGAAACATTTGTATTTTATTTTTCCTTGGATGCAAAAACATTTTTTGAAATGGCATTTAGTTTGGCATGAGAAAGGACGTCAGCCTTATCATATTGGTTGGCTTGCTCCAGGAAAAACCTTACAAGATTTAGAAAAACACTTACACAATGAATGGGGTTTTGGTAATCACTTTGTGGCATGGGAAGATAATGGACAGGTTTTGTCTTGGAGAAAACTTGAAAGCTTTGAAAAACAATATCATTTACGTGTTTTTAAGGACGGCGAGATAAGAGGTCACTATGAAGATACTCCCGAAGATAAACCAGTGCAGCATTTCGTTGAAATTGGTGAGGAACAAAAGATTGAAGATTTTAGAAAATTTTTAGGTCACTATGTTGTTTTAAGAAAACATATTTCACATTTAAAAAAAGATGTACGCACCGCTCCAGACTCAGAAATTACAATTGATGATGAAAATAAATAATCATTAATTATTTTCTAGTGAAATACAAAGTAATCATTAATAGCTAGATAGTCTTTGAGTCCGGGTAGATAATATCCCAGAGGGCGCTTGCTACATTGTGTGGTTTACCAACTAAAGGAAAGTGATGAAGATCAATAAATGGAGCAGAATTACATTCAATTACTCCAGCTTTAGGTTGGTCACGCCATGAGACTGAAACATCGTCCATTATAAAATCTACTCCAATTAGAGGATCATTTAAAACTTCCCCAATTTTTTCAAGCATAATTATATTATCAGGATGAACAATATCAGTTACATCGGTAATACCACCGCCAACAGATCGACTTGTTTTTTGTCCCAAGGTTACCGTTTCGTTTTTCTTTGGGATAGTGGTTTCACTTCTTTTCCAGTAAGTTAATTCTTTAATAGCTTCCTCATCAAGCGAAAGTTGGTGGAATATATCGCCATTTCTTAATGGGTTTTTATTTTCAATATCAATAAGCTCTTTTACATTATGAAGTCCATCGCCGATAATATAGGCTGGTTCCCGACGGAGAACAGCAATTAATTTTTTACCTATGACCGTACCTCGGAAAACATAACCGGAAAGTTCTTCCTCTATCATCACCCAAGGAGACAACTGATGCGCTTTTTTATAAGCAATAGTCATTTCTTCCTCGTTGGTAATATGAGTTGTTGTGTGGCGACTACGTGAACCAAGATTTGGTTTTGCAATGACAGGTTTATTTAGGGTTTTAAATATTTGCAACGCTTCGTTTTTACTGCTTGCTATATCGCCTGCCGCAACAGGAATTCCAGCGATACGAAAATGTTTTTTCATTTCATTCTTATTGTCCATCCACTCTATTCCTTTTGGATTATAATCTTTTGGACGGGGAAGGACATCAAAGAATCTCATTTTACTTTTATATCTTGAAATAAAAATATCATGGCCAATATTAAATAAATTAAATTCTGACAGGGCTATTCCTCTTTTTTTCGCTTCCTCCCATAAAACCTTAGTTCTACCACTGTCGAAAGCGCTCGGCTCATTGGTTATAGTGCCTAAATGAATCAGTGTGAGTGTTTTTGTTAGTATTGGTCCAATCCATTCTAATTTATATTCGGGAATTAATCTCCCCATCCAGTTTGTCCATGGTTCAATAAGGGATCCAAGTAGTATAGACATATAAACTGCTGTATGATTTACCTGAGCTCCACCACAATCAACACAATACTTTTTCTTTTTTTGTTCAGACATTTTTATTTAGCATTTATTAATATTATTATTTAACTTCTATAATATAACAGAAATTCATAGTCATACCTACTTTAATGTGCGATAGCAAAGCCAATAACTTTTTTAGCTCCTGATTTTTTAAGAATTTTTATAATTTCGGTCATAGTTGCACCTGTCGTTGTTACATCATCTACAACGATGATTGTTTTACCGATAACTCTCTGTGGGTTTTTGATTTCAAAGACGCCTTTTAAATTTTTTAGACGCTTAGTTCTATTTGTCAATTTGGCTTGTGCTATTGTGTCAATCTTTTTTATAATTATATTATTTTTTAATTCAAGAATTTTATTTTCACAAGAATCACAAAAACTTTTAGCTATAATTTCAGATTGATTGTAACCACGATGTTTTTTTCTGTTATTTGATATAGGGATTGGGATTACATATATTGATGAACCACCCGAGAACATCTGTAAGTTTATAATTTCTTCAAGGAATTCGTTATATAAAAGTTGTCCGAGCTTCTGCCCAACAATAGGGGAATGGTGATATTTTAATTCCCAGATAGCTTTTTTAATAATAGGGTCTCGGTAATCATAAACTGCCAAAATATCATCTACGGTTTGTCTTTCTGTTAGTTTGATTTTTTCAATACAAGTTGAACATAGTATTTGGTTGGTTTTTTTACACTCCAAACATCGCACAGGGAATATTATATCTAAAAACCAACTGAGTCCTGTTTTTATAAAATAAAAAATTTCTTGCATTTATTAATTTTACTATATCTATGTTATACTTAAAAGTATTAATATGGATAATTCACTTAAGAATATAATATCAGCTGGATTAGCCAATTTATCTAATATCTTCAGCTCTGATAAGTCCTCAAATAGTATTTTGGGTGTTGATATTGGTTCTTCTGCTATAAAAGTTGTTCAGTTAAAAAAGAAAAATGGTAAAGCCGTTCTCGAAACTTATGGAGCTATTGCTCTTGGTCCATATGCTAATACTGATATTGGCTCTGTTTCTAATCCTCAAACTGATGATATTGTTAAGGCTCTTCTTGATGTTATAAAAGAATCTAACGTCACAACTCGTTCTGGAATTATTGCTATTCCGTCTTCATCTTCTTTAATTTTTACAATTTCACTTCCAGATAAAATTACCGAAGATAAATTTTCTAGCGTTATTCCTATTGAAGCTCGTAAATATATCCCAATTCCAATATCAGAAGTTACTCTTGATTGGTTTGTTCTCCCAAAAGAAACAGAATCATCTGAAAATAATGTAATGGACAAATCAACTGTCCAAGCCCCAGCAGATTTAAAGACTGAGGTTCTTGTTGTTGCTATTCATAATGATATTTTATCTCGTTATCAAGAAATATTAAAAAAGACCGAAATAAAATCAGACTCATTTGAGATGGAAATTTTTAGTAATATTAGAGCTTCTTTTTCTCATGACTTAGCTCCTGTATTACTAATGGACTTTGGTGCTTCAAAAACTAAATTATCAATAATAGAAGAAGGTGTTGTTCATGTTTTTCATGTTGTTAATAGGGGAGGTGCTGATATTACAAAAAATATTGCTTCATCTCTTAGTATGTCTTTTTCTGAAGCAGAAAAAATGAAGAGGAATGTTGGTCTTGAATTAAATAATAATCCAGAAGTTGCCGATATAATTAGATTATCAGTAGATTATATTTTATCAGACACAAATAGTGTTGTGTTTGCTTTTCAGAAGAAGTATAATAAAACAATAAGTAAAGTTATTTTGACTGGCGGCGGATCTCTCATCAAGGGACTTAAAGATAGGGCCGTTTCAAATTTTCATACAGAAGTAGTTTATAGTAATCCTTTTTCAAAAACAGAAGCTCCAGCATTCCTCGAACCAATATTAGAAATTAGTGGACCAGAGTTTAGTGTTGCTGTAGGTTTAGCATTAAGACAATTATTATAATTTAAATTATGGAGAATTCATTTCAAACATCTTTTATACCTAAAAAGCCAATCATCAATAATGGCGCTACCTCAAGCGGTAGTAATACAACTAGCATCACGATGGTCGTATCTGTTTTTATTTTTGTAGTTGTTGTAGCTGCCTCTGTCGGTCTATATTTATATAAGGGTTATCTTTTAAAGACTCAGAAGGATTTATCTGCATCACTTGAAGTTATTCGTAATAGTTTTGATAAAGATACAATCGCTACTCTGGAAACTTTTGATAAACGTACAGTTGTGTCTAAGCAAATATTAGATAATCATCTAGTCTTATCACCCTTGTTTGATTTACTTAATGATGTCACTCTTCCTACTATTCAATATACAAAGTTTGATCATAAAACAGTCGGAAGTATTTTTTCTGTAAAGATGTCTGGGATTGCTCGTGACTATAAATCTATTGCCCAACAATCAGATATTTTTAACACAGATAAGGGTAAAATGTTTAATGAAGTAATTTTTTCTAATTTAAATAAGGATAAAAATAACTATGTAACCTTTGATGTAGAATTTAATGTAGATAATGCCTTACTTTCATATTCAAACAATGTTACAAATCAAAAAATAAAAACAAACACAGATGTAGCTATTCCAACCATAACAACTCCTAATACTACTACAGAAAATACTCCAACTGCTCCAGCTGTTGGAGGAGAGGTAAACAATACGATGGTTCCTCCATTACCAGCAACAACAAACAATATTCAATAATATGAAATTTATTTTACCAATTGTATTTACAATAATATCTATAATTCTGTTTATTTTTGTTATTAATCCTTCGTATAAGGAAGTGGCTATTATAAAAAGTGATAATGCTGTATATAGTGCAGCCCTTAGCAACTCGACAGAACTTCAAAAAACTCAAGATAATCTACTTACAACTTTTAATGAGATTAAACAATCAGATAAGGACCGTTTGGGTAATTTTTTACCTAGTGCTGTAAACAATATTCAATTGATTCTTGAAATAGAACGTATTGCGGGACTCCATAGTATGTCTATTAAAGATATAAAATTTGAGTCTGTTAAGAAAGACATAGCTCCTGTTGGTACAAATACTATTGTTTCTGCTGTCTCAGTGGACACTCGTCCTTATGGAGTATTCCCCATTGAATTTACTACTGATGGGAAATATGATGCTTTTGTTCTTTTTCTAAAAGATCTTGAGTTAAACTTAAGACTAGTTGATGTTAAATCTATTTCCTTCTCAGTTCCTGAAGTTAATGGTAAAATGGTAGCAGGTATTGATCCTAATATTTATCATTACATAGTAAAAGTAGAAACTTATTGGCTTAAATAATTATGCATAGAAAATATAATAAATTTTTAATAGTATCATTTGTTGCCGTATCTATGTTCGGTGTTTATTCTTATTTTTATAATGATTTAAAATCAGAAGCAGCTTCAAATGCTTTGTCTTCATCTCTTGATTCAAATACTGTGGCTGCGACAACAAACGGAGTTAAGGCTACTGAAGATACCGCTTTTTTACAAAAATTAGTTTCTTTAACAAAGATAAATATTAATACCTCATTATTGTCAGATCAATCTTTTCTTTTATTGATAGATAATAATGTACAACTAGAAGTTGTTCCCTCTGGTAGAATAAATCCTTTTTCTCCTGTTGGTAATAATGTTACAAATATTAAATCATCAGTTGTTGTAAAAACAAATCAGGCTGTTTCTATTACAAATAAATCTGCAGTTTTAACAGGTTCCATAGAAGGAGGAAACTCTAATAATATTTATTTTGATTACGGTAATACTCAGGCTTTAGGTAAAATAACCCCCAAGCTTGCTCCTTCTTTAGTCGGAAATTTTTCTTCAAATATCATTGGACTAACACCTCAAGCAACATATTTCTATCGTTCTGCTGCTAATGTTGGTGGCACTGTAATTTTTGGAGAAATAATGTCATTCACTACAAACTAATATGATGCTATTAGAAGAATTAGTAAAGCGTGGTCTTCTTCAGGAAGACCAAGTGCCTGATATAGTAAAAACTGCTGAAGAAAAATTCAACGGTGATATTGAGAAGTCTCTCATTAGTTATGATGTTAATGAAGATTCAATCGTTGAATTAAAAGGATTAATGTTTAATATTCCTGTTAAAAAAATTGACCCTAGTTTAATACCCTCTACTGTTCTAAAAAT
Organism: Minisyncoccia bacterium; assembly: GCA_038247045.1. Taxonomy (GTDB): domain Bacteria; phylum Patescibacteriota; class Minisyncoccia; order Phycocordibacterales; family UBA9973; genus UBA8515. The sequence continues at coordinate 9,400 of JBBRVK010000030.1, forward strand.
AATCCCGGTTGAGACTTCTAAGATGTATCATTTTATTCCATTAGGAATTATAAATGATGTTATTGAAATCGGTATCACTGACCCCGAAAATGTTCAGGCTATTGATATTTTAACTTTCATTACTGCGAAACTTGATAAACCTTTTAAATTGTATTTAATTAGTAATACGGTTTTTAATAAAATAATTGAAAAATATGATGGATTAGGGAGTGAAGTCGAA
>JBBRVK010000031.1:0-9379 GCA_038247045.1 Minisyncoccia bacterium
CGGAACAAAGACTCTCGCTTAAAAGGTGAGAGTCTTTTTTATCTACAATCCTGCATAGCAAATTTTGACAATTAAGTTTAAATGTGCTATTCTAGAAAAGCAATAGTTTTTTGACATATAGTTAGAATTTAGGGCATATAAGATTTTCTCTGTATATGACAGAAATTAGAAAGAGGCAAGTTTGTTAAAGAAAAAAAATTATCTTTACTTCCATCGTGAAAATGACGGAATGAAAAATATATAAAATATTAATGTAATTATTTATTTTTTTTAACCTAAAAACAATAGAAATGAAAGCGGTAGATTTGTGGGTAATGATTCGAATTTTTTTAATTTATAAATTTGAGGAGAATTTTCAGTCTTTTTGTATTAAGTCCAGATTTAGGAAAATTGACGAAAGGATTAAAAATGAATTAATCCTTAAGAAAAAAAAACAAATTGCTTCGGCAATTGAAAAATTAAAGGAGCTACCTGTTCCTAAGATTTTATGTCGATATGAAGAATTTGTATTAAACAAAAAGAAGATTAATTTTAATGTTCTTGGAGGGTTAAAAGACTTTGAAGCAATAGGGTTTTTTAGCGAAATATTTCAAGACGAGAATAATATGCAAAATCTTCTGCCTTTTGAGACGGATCTTTTGTTTACAACAAGGGTTCGTGGAAGGGTTGAACTTCTCTCCAATCAGAATAGAATAATGAGTCTTTCTGCTGATGGAGAATCTCTGGAGTATTTTGGAGAAGGGCAAAATTTTATGTGTTTTTTAAGTTCTCTCTCCAAAAGAGGTATACTTACAGATGTTAAAGAATTTACAGATGCTGATCTTACTGTGTTATTTGTAGAAAAACAGAAATCTTGTATTTAATAGTAAAAATGAAAGCTGGCATTTATGTCGGCTTTTTTTATGCACATTTCTCCTGTTGATTGGTTTATTTTCAAAATTAAAGTATAATGTGAGATATCTTATTAATAATATAACAGATAACGTCGCGGTTAGTTTTATCTACGCGAAGTGATTCTGAATAATCATATATGGCAAAAAGAGCTACAGGCTTACACCCTAAAATTAAATCACCTCGTTCTCACAAGACAGCTAAACGCTTAGCAATCAAGAACGTTATGATTGCAAATAAACCTAAAAGTAAGAAATCTAAATAAACAACATTAAAAATACCTCAAAAGACTGGGGTATTTTTAATTTACGAATAATATATTTTTATATATAATATGTATATGGACTATCTAATGAAATATTCAAAATTTAAAATTGAAACTATCTCTACAACTCAAGGTAATGAACTTTTTATTTCGCCGGAACGAGGTGGTATTATCACTTCGTTAAAACTAAACAATACAGAAGTTTTATATTTAGATACTGAAACATTCCAAAATAAAGATGAAAATGTAAGAGGTGGAATTCCGATACTTTTTCCTAATTCTGGGATAATTCCTCTCCAATTAAAAAATTTAAAGTTTCCTGAATTGAAGCAACATGGTTTTGCGAGAAACAATGAATGGTCTTTTGAAAAAACAGATAGGGGATTTATAGAAACATTGAAATCAAATTTTAATACAAGAAAGATATTTCCTTACAACTTTGAACTTAAAGTTGAAGGATTGTTTGAAAATGATAATTCTCTTACTCTTATTCAGTCTGTGGAAAACAAAGAAGAAGCTAAAGAATTACCAGTGTCTTATGGTTTACACCCATATTTTAAGGTTTTAAGTAGTCTGAAGTGTGATATTAACTTTAATTTTATTGGAGGTGACTATATAAAACAAAATTTTGATAAATGGTCTAACGGTAATTCTATTTCCATCGATAATCCGGGTGTTCCTATGGAGGTTGAAATCCCAAATCTAGGAACTCTAATATTAAGTGCTTCAAAAGAATATCATAATATTTGGGTGTGGTCTCAGCCAGAAAAAGATTTTATTTGTATAGAACCCATAATGCGTGACGTTGGTGGTATTATTTCAAATCCTGAACTTGTTAAACCGATGGATACTTTTAGTTCTAGTTTTAATATAAAATTAATATAATTATATTTGTAAATATTTTTTTAATATTTATGTTTTTTGTGGTATTATTTATGCATGTTAAAGATATATAAAGACATTATAGAATTATTTGTACACGTAGAAATAAGAATTAGACATCAGTTAAGTCATTGGCCCATTGTTTATGCTTTTATAGGAAGTATTGGTGTTGTTTTAATATGGAGAGGAGTCTGGATGATTGCTGATGATATAAATATGTCTGGAGGTGTTTCTCTATTTTTAGGAGTCTTTATTTCAATGGTAACTGGTCTTTTTGTTTCATTTTTTGTTGGGGATAAAATTATTATCTCTGGGATTAAACAAGAAAAAAGATTAGATGAAAAAACTGAAAGGGAAATTAAAAGAGAAGAAAATACTTTAATCAATATTCGAAGAGATATTAAAGAAATTAAAAAAGAAATTGAAGAAATATAATAATTTTTAAAATCGATTTAATCAAAAATGAACAATTTACCTATCATCTTATCAATTATTCCTTTTTTATTTTTTATTTTTTTATTAATAATAAATAAAACCTCTCTCTTGCGAGCCTCACTTATAACATTGGTCGTTTATACGCTATTAGCGGTGTTTTATTGGAAAATTATTCCTAGTTATATTTATATTTCGTATGGTAAAGGTTTTTTTGTGGCGTTAGATATATTCTTTATCATCTTTGGCGCTATATTTTTTCTTGAAATATTGGAAGACCTAAAAATTATTAAAAATATTTCATATTATTTGGAAAGTTTTTCAAAAGATTATCGAGTTCAGATTATCGTCATTGCTTGGTTGTTTGAAGCGTTCCTCGAAGGGACTGCTGGTTTTGGAACTCCTGCAGCTATTGCGGTTCCTCTCTTGATAGGACTAGGTCTCACGCCCATAATGGCTTTAGTCGTAGGATTACTAGGAAATAGTACGGCTGGTGTTTTTGGGGCAACTGGGACTCCTATTAATGTTGGTTTTGCTGGATTGCCCGTCTTTTCTGTCCCTTTTATTTCCTCACTCTTAAACTGTGTTGGGATAATTGTTCCAATTTTTATGCTTTGGATGATTACTTCTGGTAGGGAAAATAGAAAAAAGGAATTTTTAGGAGCATTACCTTTTGCTATCTGGTCTGGTGTTGTTTTTGTTATTCCTTCTGTCTTTATTGCATATTTTTGGCCAGAATTTCCTTCAATTTTCGGTTCAATAATTGGGATTATTTTAGTGTTTATTAGCACAAAATTAAATCTATTTGTACCAAAAGAAAATTTGTCATTAAAGAACGAAAGGGAATTAACCTCAACGATGTCACTTAGAAAATCTTTTTTACCTTATGTAATTTTAGTTGCTCTTTTAGTTTTGGGAAAAATATTTTTAGGTAAAATGAGTATTTTAATAGACTTCGGTTTTGTTCATAAATTTAACATATTTAATCCAGGGTTTGCTTTTACAACTGCTGGTTTAATGGTGGCGATTCTCTGGCGAAGTAAAAAAGCAGTATTGTTTGATTCTTTTAAATTAGGAACGAGAGGCGCATTTGGTCCTTTTCTTGTGATTGTTTCAATGCTTGCTATGGTCCAGGTTATGATTAACTCTGGATTTAACAGTTCAGGATTACCTTCTGCTATTATAATCATTGCTGAATTTTTTGAAACGTCATTTCTACCTTTCTTTGCACCTTTTATTGGGGCCTTTGGTGGATTTATTACAGGTAGTGTTACTGTCTCTAATATTTTATTTGGAAATTTATTTTACACGGCATCAAGCAACCTTGGTCTTAATTCTCAAATAATTTTATCTCTTGGTGTTGTTGGGGCTGCTGCTGGAAACATGATTGCATTAGCTGATATCTTAACGGCCGAAGCTGTTGTAAAAGTAAAAAATTCAGAAAGACAAATCCTAAAAGGAGTAATTATTCCTTGTCTTGTCTATTTGACTTTGGTTGGACTAATTGGACTTATGCTTTTCTAATCGTATTTTATTCTTTTAAGTGGTAACTCTACAAAGAAAGTAGTTCCATTGTTTTTACCCTTAGATTTAGCGTAAATATTCCCATTATGTTTTGCTATTATTTTTCTTGATAGATATAATCTAAGCCCCAATCCTTCTGTGTTTATAAGCTTAGCCCTATTGCCTCTGTAGAATTTAGAAAATATTCTCATCCTATCTATAAACGATAATCCAATACCTGTATCGCTAATATAAAAAAGAATACCATTTTTATTTTTTATACTGTCGATTAATATTTTTCCTTCACTAGGGGTATAATAGATTGCATTTTCAATTAAACAATCTATTACAAAAGATATTTTATTTAAATCAATAGTAAGTAGGGGGATATCTTTAAATGAAGAAACTTGAAATTTAATATTTTTTTTGTATATTTCTTCTCGATGTTTTTCCATTGATTTATCTGTAATATCTCTAAGAGAAGTTGCCTTAAGGACAAAACCGGATTTGTCATTTATTTTATCAATGCCAACTAATATATCAATAATACTGATTACTTTGTTTGTGGCGTTATTTATATTTTGTAAAAAAAGTAATTTTTCGTTTATAGTTAAATCTTTTTTTAATTCTTCAGAATACCACATAATACTAGTAAGAGGAGTTCTAAAGGTATGATTTACAATAGAAGTAAATTCGTGTTCAATCCTATCTTTACTTATGTATAAAATAATATAATTATATGCCACAAAAATTATATATATTATTATAAAAATAAGGATGATTCCATTAGAAATACCCAAAGACTGAGAAATACTTTTATTATTATAAATTATATAAGCAATACTTACTGTGAGTAATATAAAAACTATAACCTTGATTAATTTTAGAAATTTATACATGTATAGTTGAGCAATATATAATTAATAGTTCTATGGATATATTATATCTTTTTTAATTTAATAATCCAATATGTATGACTAGAGAATTAGCGTATAATAGTTATATGTTTATTAAAGTTAGGGTAAAAGCTGAGGCAAAAAAAGAAGAATTAAAAAAAATATCTGATATTTTATATGCTATTTCTGTTAAACAGCCAGCGGAGAGGAACTTAGCAAATGCAAGGGTTTGTGAGATTATGGCATCTGTTTTAGCTGTAGATATAAAGGCGGTACGTATTATAAGCGGGCATCATAGTCCCAGTAAAATACTATCAATTAATATTTAAAAATCCTGGTATCTGCTATAATATAAGTATTATTAAATAATCCGCCCGTGGCGGGAAAAAAATAAAAACATGAATATAAATATTAAGGCAACTAATATGGAACTAACTGATGCTATTAGTGGCTATGTTATAAAGCGGTTAGAATCGATTAAAAAATTTGTTAAGGATGACGATATTGTTTCTGGATATGTAGAAATAGGTAAAACAACAAATCATCATAAGCAGGGGGATGTGTTGTATAAGGCTGAGTTTGATATCAAAATTAACGATGAAAGATATTTTATTAATACGGAAGAAGAAGACTTGTATGCTGCTATTGATAAATCAAAGGATGATATAGTTAATAAAATAACTCATAATCGCGATAGAAAAAAGACTTTATTTAAAAGAGGAGCGAGTAGTCTAAAGAAGATGATTAAGGGAATCTCAGATAGGAATCCTTTTACTTCAAGGTAATAGATTTAAAAAACTCCTCATATTTAATTTCTTTTTTACCTTCAGGAACGACTTTTTCTATTAAGAAAGAGTCGTTTTCTAATTTAGCACTTACTATTTTTACACGGATATCTTTACCTTTTTTATTTACAAAAAAATATGTTCCTGGCCATCCATAGAAAGCTCTATATTTATTATAATTTTCTTTAGTATCTCCATTTATATCAATCTTTCCATCCTCTTTTTTTATTTTTGTACAATATGTAGCACTGGATTCGTCTTGAATTTTAAGAGTTACTTCACTATTTATGATTTGAGGTAAAATACGGCATAGAGTATCTGCTCCTATTTTTGTTAGTTTATTTCGAAGTTGTTCTTTGTTTTCATTTACATCAATTTTTACTTCAATTTCTTCAATTATTGGACCACTATCGAGCTTATATGCCATTTGTTGGATTGAAACACCCGTTGCTTCGTCTCCATTTAGTAAAGCTTGTTCAAGAGGAGAAGCACCTCTATATTTTGGTAGAAGGGAATAATGAATATTAATTGTTCCTAATTTGGGTAAGGTTATAATTCTTTCAGGAAGGATTTTCCCATAGGCAACAACAATCGAAAGATCTATATTTAATTTACTAAATTCATCAATAAATTCCTGATTAATTTTTTCAGGTTTTAAACATTTAATATTATTTTTTTCTGCCCAAGCTGAAACAGGGGTTTGGTTAATGTGCATACCTCGACCTGACCTATTGTCTGGCGATGTAATCACAATTGAAGGTTTATATCCTGCTTGTAATAAAATTTCAAGTGTATTAGAGGAGAGTGCTGGTGTCCCCCAAAATGCAAAATTTAATTTGTTTGTTTCCATATTTATTTTGATGAAATTATCGTCAACAACTAAAACTAATAACTATTTTAAATATACAAGGGAAGAATAAATTTTTAAAAGATTAGGCAGCTCTCGTATATCCTTCATCAAGAGATTTATACATATCTTTGGCTTTATCTATAAAAAGTATTCCGTTCAAATGATCAGTTTCATGTTGAAAAATATGAGCAACAAGACCACTTGCTTCGATTTCAAATTTAATACCTTTTTCATTATAAGCTTCTACTGTGGCACGAGTTGCTCGGCGGACTTTTCCGTATATTGGTCGAACAGAGAGACATCCTTCTGAGAGAAGTTTTTTATCCTTGGATATCTTTTTTAAGATTGGATTAATAAAAATTAAATCAGGACTACGAGTTTTTTTGTATAAATCTCCCTCACCAGCACCTTTACCTCTAATGAAATCATCATCAAAAACTTTTCCAGAAATAGCAAAAATACGAAGAGAAATTCCGATCTGAGGAGCTGCAATTGCAACTCCGTCGTCCTGAGAGTCTAATGCCATAACCATATCAGCAAGAATTTTTTTTATTTTTATTTTTGTTATATCAGATACAGGAACTTCCACAGCTATTTTTCTCAAAACTGGGTTTTCACTTTGAACAATTTCAATCATATATTTATTTTAGATTTTTAATATACTCAAGAAGCTCTGGTAATTTTACAGTATCTTGAGACCTGTTGTTCATGTCTCTGAAGATTACGGAGTTTTCTATAGCTTCTTTCTGACCAAATATTATAGCATAGCGCATCTCAAGTTTTTCAGCTACGGCAAGTTGAGCTCCAAGATTATCTTTTGAGATAGATTGTGCTATTGGAACTTTACCTTTTCTTAATATTTCTATAACATTTAATGATTTTAATTTAGCATCGAAACCAAGTTGGATAAAGTATATTTTAGGTTTTTTAATGATTCTTGGAGCTAGTTTTGCAAACCAAGGAGCTTCAACAATTCTATCTACTCCTATTGAAATACCTACCGCTGGAACATCTTTTTTACTTCCTATCTGCCTTCCTAGATAGTCATAACGACCACCACCAGCAATTGCTACTCTTTTACCAGTTTCAGGATCTTCAATCATTATTTCCACGACAGTTCTTGTGTAATAAGATAAACCTCTAACTAGGCATTTATTGATATTGTAAGGAATTTCCATTTTTTCAAGATATTCTAGAACTTCCTTAAAATGTTTTTTACAATTTGGGCACAAATGTGAAAGAGTATTAGGAGCATCTTGGTTTAACTCTATTGTTTTTTCTTCTTTAGAATCCAAAATTCTTAAAGGATTTATTTTTAATCTTTCTCTGTCAATCGCCGGAAGTAGGGCAATATTTTTTTTATAATATGAAGTTAATTCACGAATATAACCACTTCGACATTCTTTATCTCCGATTGAATTAATATCAAGAGAAATATCTTTTGCTCCAGCTTCAAGTAAAATAGTCCAAGCTGTTTTTATGACTAGGGCATCTAAGATACTTTTTTCACTTCCTAATACATCCATATCAAATTGATAAAATTGACGGTAACGTCCTTTTTGGGGATTGTCATGTCTAAATACTGGTCCATAATTATAGAAGAGTAATGGCTGGGGAAGAGCTTGCATTCCATGCTCGATATAACTTCTCATAAGTCCAGCTGTGTGTTCAGGACGAAGTGCTAGATGATCACCACCTTTTGTTTTAAGAGTATACATTTCCTTGTCTACAATATCAGTTCCTTCTCCGATAGAGGTAAAGACTGCTTCTTGTTCAACAATAGGAGTATCTATAGGTTTAAAACCGTAATACACTGCTACTTCTTGTGCTTTTTCAAAAAATCCTTGGAATTGATAGTATTGGTCATCAATGATATCTCTCATACCTTTTAGTGAAGATATAGGTTCTTTATTCATTTTTTTTATTGGAGCATTCATTTTATTATTGATTAAATTTTCCTGGTAAATAAGAGATTTCATTAAAAGGAAGAAGTCGCAGGTAAGCTCTACCTATCATAAGTTTTTTAGGTAAAATTCCCCAAGTTCGAGAATCAGAACTTCTGTTTCTATTGTCACCCATAACGAAGAATTCATTATCTTTTGTTGTGTATTCTGAACCAGTAAATTCTTTTTCATTAATATATGGTTCTTTTAGTTTAAAACCATCTGGATTGTCTTTATTAATAATAGTAATTTCACCATTATTAATAATTATTTTTTCGTTTGGTAGTCCAATAACTCTCTTTATAAAAAATCTTGTTGGATCCTTGGGGTAGCGAAAAATAACAATATCACCTCGATTAGCACTTCCAGTTATGTATGATATTTCATCAACAATTAAATATTCACCATCGTGAAAAGTAGGATACATGGATTCACCTGAGACAACAAACGGTTGTGCTATCCACATGCGAACAGGAATTACGATTGCCAGGGCTATAATTGCGAATTTAACTAAATCCCAGCTATTTTCAAAAAACTCCCTCAACTTTGATTTGGTAGAAATATTTTCCATGTTTTTATTTTCCATCCCTTTATAGATAGTCCACTTATGTTTTTTTGTGGGACGTATCTTATTATTTTTTTAAATTAGTAATATAAACTTTTTATTATAAATATTCCCTAATTCATAAATTTTATATTTATGGTGGAATCTATATAGGCTCTATTTTACCACACAATTAATGTTGACGGAATATGATTTTCTGTGGTGTAAAGTTTTTTATAAAGCATAAGACACACAGACTTATTGATTATAATATGTTAATATATATGTATATGATATTAGTATGCGGACTTGGAAATCCTGGAAGTGAATATGAAAAAACTCGTCACAATGCTGGACGTATTATTCTTTCAGCTATTGCGAAAGCCAA
>JBBRVK010000032.1:0-9068 GCA_038247045.1 Minisyncoccia bacterium
AAAACTACCATTATAAACACCCACCTTTGGTGGTGTGTTTATAATGGTAGTCTGTGCTATTTATATGTTATAATATAAATATTAATCATTTAATAATATATTATATGGAATTTACATTTAAAATTGGTGAAAACATAAAAAAAGCTTGGAGTTTATTTAAAAATAATCTCAACAACATGATTATATTTATCATTGTTATTGTTGTTTATCAATTGGTAATAAGTTCTATTTTAAATAATTTTAAAGAAGATTCTTTGATCGGTTTTTTTACAGCAATAGTTTCTTGGTTTATTAGTAGTTATTTTTCTTATTTATGGATTAGATCAACCCTAGATATGATTGACGGAAAAAGTTTTAATCCATTCTCTAAGGAATCTCAACCTAATTACCAAAAGTTTCTTGGTTTTATTTTAACAACCTTGGTTGTATCCTTGTGCTTACTTGGAGTAGTTGGTATTGTGATGATTCCTCTTTTAATTGGGTCTATTGTTTTGGGGTTAAAATTTATTATCCCTCTAGTTATTGCGCTAATTATTATATCTTTATACTTTATGGCTCGTTTAAGTCCAGCAATTTATCTTTCTATTGATAAAGATCAAGGGTCTGGTAAAAATATTAGTGAGTCTTGGAGAATGACGAAGGGTATTGCTTGGAATATTTTAGGAAATATGTTGCTGATTTTTTTATTTACAATTGCAGGATTATTGGCCGTAGTTGTAGGGATTGCTATTACTTATCCCTTGGGAATGATTTTGGTAATACTATTGTATCGTGAAGTTTTGAATTATAAATCAAATACAGAAAAAATAATTCCTGAAGTTGTAAGCGAAATTCCAAAAACAGAAATAAAAATCGAAACGGAAACTATTATGAAGGATGCTGAAATGAAATAATATTTATTATTTCTCAAATAAAAAATAACCCATACACTATGTATGGGTTATTTTTTATAGTAGGGGATTATACTTTAGCTTGTTCTTTCTTTCCAAAAATTTCTTTGGCCATTACTCCGGAAAAAATACTAAGCATTGCAGAAATTGGGGCTATGATAGAAGCCACATCAGCAATAGTCATTGCGTCAAAGGTACTTGATTCAATCTTGTCTATATCAATAAAACCAGCAGATCCAACTGCTAATATTCCAAATCCTAATGCTGGTAAATATTTTTGTAGTTGTTTTACTTTATTAATGAATGAGTTTTTAACCTCAGGGTTTTGAAGTTTTTCTGCAGCTTTGTTCTTGTCAATATTTGTTATTACTTCTATATCTTTTGAAATATCTTCAACATTTCTTTTAATTTGGAGGTTAATAATTGAACCTTCTTTATCATCAGGGGTTACAAATTTTGGTGCTTCTGCTTCAAAATTCATTTTAGGTGCTGCGTTAAAATTTGGCATATTTTTTTTGATTATTATATTAATAATTAACTTAAGTCGGCTTTTATCTCACTAACGATTTCTTTTATTTTTTGAGTATAAGAAAGTACTTCTTCTTCTGTTGCAGTATTATTTTTAATTTTTTCTGCAATTTCTATCATTTTTGCTTCATCCATAATATTTAAAATTGATTTAATTAGTAATGCGACCTTGGTATTATAAACTATTTGAAATTAAATACTAAACTCATTTAACTTACTCTTTATATTATACATTATATATACAAATAAGTCAATTAATTTCGATAAATATCTCATTAAATATAGATATATATTTAATTAAATATGATTAATAATTTTATAGAAAGATTAAATATAGTGGTATAATATAATATTACTCCTAATTAATATAAAATTATGAAAAATATAACTGAAGCTTTAAATTGGAGGTATGCAACAAAAAAATTTGACCCAACTAAAAAAATTAATGAAAATGATTTAGATAATATTTTGGAGGCACTACGCTTGTCCCCATCTTCTTACGGGTTGCAACCTTGGAAATTTATTTTAGTAAACAATAGAGAAGTTAGAGAAAAAATTCGTGCTATTGGTTATGATCAATCACAAATTACAGAGGCTTCACAAATAATTATCTTCGCTAATAAAAAGAATATTGATGACAATTTAGTCGATGAATATATTAAATTTGTTTCTGATGAGAAAAAAGTTAGTATTGAAAAATTACAAGGACTTACTTCTATGATGAAGGGGAGTTTTGCTGGAAAATCAGCCGATGATTTAAGAAGTTGGGCTGCTTGCCAGCTTTATTTATCTGTAGGGGTTCTGCTTACTAGTTGTGCAGTCTCAGGTATTGATGCTTGCCCAATGGAAGGTTTTGATAGGGTTAAACTTGATGAGTTGTTAGGCCTTACTGCTTTAAACCTTGAATCTAAGGTAATTGTGGCGATGGGATATCGTTCTCTTGAGGATGATTCAGCGGGTAAGACAAAAATTCGATTTGAGCGAAAAGAAGTTTTTATTAAAATAGATTAAAGTATAGTTTTGTTTTTTTTATTATAAATTTAAAATTACATTTTTATGAATTTAAATATAAAAAATATTAATAATTTAACAGAGGTTGCAACAATTATTTCCTCTTCTATTCTATATCAACTAGAAGCAGGGAAGAGAGTATTATTATTTCTTTCGGGAGGGTCTGCAATCCCACTTGAAGTTGAAGTTTCTAGGCAAATTAAAAAATTCCCTCACGCCAACTTAGTTGTAACACTTGCAGATGAAAGATTTGGGCTTCTTAATAATCCAGATTCAAATTGGTTTAAACTCATGAGTGCTGGTTTTGATTTACCAGAAGCTAGGGGTATTCCTTTTTTAACTGGAGATAAATTATTAGCGACAGAAACAAGAATTCACGACCTACTAGAGATAGAACTAAATAAAGCAAATTATAAAATTGCAATTTTAGGTTTTGGAATTGATGGTCATACTGCTGGTATTTTTCCTCATACGAAGGCAGTAACTGCTCATGATGTTATTTTTTCCTACGAGACGGAACCTTACCATCGTATAACTATTACCCCTCGGGTTATTGAGAGTCTCGATGAGATTGTTGTTTTTGCTGAAGGGGAAGATAAATGGCCAATAATTTCTGCATTAAAGGATGATATTTCAATAGATGAACAACCAGCGCAGTTATTTAAGAAAGTTCCATTATTAACAATTTATAGTGATTATAAAGAATGATATATGAAAATAGCAATAAGTGGTCTTGGAAAAATGGGTTCACAAATTGCCAAGAAATTACACGAAGGAGGACATACTGTTATTGCTCACAACAGGAGTAGTTCTCTTGTTGATGAGATGAAATCTCTGGGCATGATAGCAGCTTATTCAAAAGAAGAGGTTATTAAATCTTTTGAAGGAGATAAAATTATTGTTTGGATGATGATTCCTTCCTCTGCTGTAGATGAAGAATTGGATGCATGGCTGAAGATTATTCCAAAAGGAAGTATTTTAATTGATGGAGGAAATTCATTTTTTAAAGAAACAAAGAAAAGATCTGAAAGAGTAGCAGAGCAAGGCTCTGTCCTTCTTGACGTTGGAACCTCTGGTGGCGTCTGGGGGTACCAAAATGGCTTTTCTATGATGGTTGGAGGAGACACTCTTTCTGTTAGTAAAGTCGTCCCATTTTTGGAAAGTCTTAAAAATCCAGAGGGTGCATATTTTCACTTTGGAGAAAGTGGCTCGGGGCACTATGTAAAAATGGTTCACAATGCTATTGAATATGGAATGATGGAAAGTTTAGCGGAGGGGTATCAAATTTTAAAAGAGGGTCCATATAAAAATATTGATTTAGCTAGCGCGGGAGAAGTTTGGCAGCATCATAGTGTTATTACTTCTTGGCTAAATGAACTAACTAGGGATTTTCTAAAGGTTAATCCAAACCAGGATGGTATCATTGGTGTTGTTGTTGAATCTGGTGAAGCTCGTTGGGCTCTTGAAGTTGCAAAGGAATTTAATATTGAAACACCAGCAATTGCATCTTCGTTTCAGGTTAGACTTGATTCTCAAAAAGGTAAAATTAATTTTGCTACAAAGGTTTTAGCGTCAATGCGAAATGCTTTTGGTGGCCATAAAATAAATGAGCAATAAAATACCAACAATCCTTATTATTATCGGAATCTCTGGAGATTTGTCCAAGAGAAAACTTTTACCCGCTATTGGTCAGATAGCAACTACTGGTATGGTTCCACCTAAATTTAAAATTTTAGGTATCACTCGTCAGAAGAATGTTGATTTAGAAAATTTGTTAATTCAAACAAGCAATAAAGATTATTTACGTGATAATACAGAATTGTTTGAAATGGATTTAGAAAATATTGATGATTATGAAAGACTAAAAAAACACTTAGAAGATATTGAAAAAGATTTTGGTTCTCCTTCACAATTTTTATTTTACTTATCGGTTCCACCAAATGTTTCTAAAAAAATAATCGAACTTATCGGCAATTCAGGTATAGCAGAAAAGGAAAATACTAAATTATTACTTGAAAAGCCTTTTGGAACTGATTTGACTAGTGCTACGGATTTAGTCAATCATATTGAAAAATTTTTCAGAACAGATCAAGTTTATCGAATCGATCATTACCTAGCAAAAGAAACAGCCCAAAATATTATTGTTTTTAGGGATGGAAATTCTCTTTTTAAAAAGACTTGGAATAAAGACTTTATTGAGAAAATTGAAATTTATGTTAGTGAAGAGATTGGCATAGAGGGCCGGGCTAATTTTTATGAACAGACGGGAGCACTTCGAGATCTTATTCAAAGTCATCTTTTGCAGTTACTTGCTTTAACTTTGATGGAAATTCCTAAGAATGGCAATATTGAAGATGTTCCAATTCTTCGTTACGAAGCACTGAAGAGTCTTCATCTCCCAACAGGAGAGTCACTCTCAACTTATGCAAAGCGTGGTCAGTATAAGGGTTATAGAGAAGAAGTGGGTAATGATAAAAGTATGACCGAAACTTTTGTTTCACTTGATTTAGTTTCTAGTGATCCTCGCTGGGAAGGTGTTAAAATTAATTTAACAACAGGTAAGGCTCTTAAGGATAAAAAAACTTTTATACGAATATTATATAAGAAAGATCACGAACATGAATCAAACGAGTTACTTTTGAAACTTCAACCAGATGAAGGGATATCATTTTCTGTCTGGGCAAAACGTCCTGGTTATGAACACCAGGTCAGTCGACATGCCCTAGATTTCTCTTTTAAGGATCATTATCTTGCACTACCAGAAGCCTATGAGCAGGTCTTATTTAATGCTATTAACGGAGACCATAGTTTATTTTCTTCCAGTGAAGAAGTAATAGAAACATGGAGGATACTGGATGAATTACAGAAATCATGGATGAATCCTTCTTACGACTTAATAATTTATAAAAAAGGAAGTACAATAGAAGAGGTTATTAGTTAATAAAAAAATGTTGTGTTTTTACCTGCCAATGTCGGAATCCAAAAAAGAGTGGGAGTTACACAATATTATTTTCAAATTTATATGAAACAAAATAAAATTATTTATATTTTTATATTTATTATAATAATATTATTGAGCTTTATTTTATGGCAAAGTAGCAAAAAGGTAAAAGATAATTTGAGTATTATAAATACTCCTGTTGTTAATAATGCTGGCGTCAATGTTAAAACTCCCGTTGTAGCTGCTCCAATCTCAAAAATTAAAGATAATTTACCTATTAAGGATTTGCCACCAGCAAAAGATGAAACAGCGATGCGAACTAACTTTAAATATGAAGTTAGTTTAGATAAAATCTTAGATAAAAAATGGATGTTGGTTGATGTAATAAATTATGACGATAGTCTTTACACCCCAAAGAAAACTGATGCTTTTTCTATCACTTTTAAAAAAGATGGAACTTTAAGTGGAACAACTGATTGTAATAGTTACTTTGGTAAATATACTTTAAAAAATAAAGTTTTTAAAATTACATCTTTGGGTCAAACATTAATGTATTGTGATGGTTCTGAAGAAACAAAGTTTATAACTTATTTGGGACAGGTTAATAATTTTATGTTTAACGGGGAAGATGATTTAGTTCTTGGGTTTGAGTTTGATTCTGGATCCATGATTTTCAAGTAAAATGAATTTTTGGGATTAGATGGTATAATAGTATATGTATTATAATTAACTTAAATATAAATTATATGAAAAAAGGATATAAAGACAATATTGAAAAATTAACAACAGAAA
Source organism: Minisyncoccia bacterium (assembly GCA_038247045.1). Classification (GTDB taxonomy): domain Bacteria; phylum Patescibacteriota; class Minisyncoccia; order Phycocordibacterales; family UBA9973; genus UBA8515. The sequence continues at coordinate 6,163 of JBBRVK010000032.1, forward strand.
ATGAAAATTTTCGCAAGGTTCTATATACAGGAGAACATTGCCAATTGGTGCTTATGGCGCTTGCTCCTAATCAGGATATTGGCATGGAGGTTCATGAAGGGAATGATCAATTCTTTCGTTTTGAGCAAGGGGTTGGCAAGGTTATAATAAACGATACAGAATATGAAGTAAAAGACGGTGATGCTGTTATTGTTCCGTCTGGAGCTAAGCACAATGTTATTAATACTTCGGATCTTGATATGCTTAAAATGTATACTATTTATTCGCCAGCTCATCACAAGGATGGTATTATTCGTGCTACTAAAAAAGAAGCTGAAGACAATGAAGCTGAATTTGAAGGAGTAACAACAGAATAAATATAATGATTGGAATTATATATAGAAAAATAATAAAACCAACAGTTTTTTTATTTCCTGCAGATAAAGTGCATGACTTTTTCGTAAAACAAGGAAGGTTTTTAGGTAAGTCTAATTTTTTAAAATATATTATTAAAAAATTATTTTCTTACAACAATAAAATATTAGAAACAAAAGTTTCTGGTATGAATTTTTCAAACCCAATTGGTCTTGCTGCTGGTTTTGATTATGATGCTGACCTTATAGAAATATTGCCTTCTGTTGGTTTTGGATTTCAAACAATTGGGACAATAACTCTATTGCCATATGAGGGCAATGCAAAACCTATGCTTGGTAGATTGCCAAAGTCTAGATCCTTATTAGTAAATAAAGGTTTTAAGAATAGAGGGATTGAGGCAATTCTTACTAAAGTAAATAAAAAAAATAAGACCATACCACTTGGTATTTCTATTGGTTCAACTAATCAGCCGTATAAAAAGATTGAGGATATGATAGAGGATGTTTGTCATTCATTTGAAAGGGCCTTAAAAGAAAATTATTTTGATTATTTTGAACTAAATATAAGTTGTCCGAATCTTATAAATGTTGAAAATTTAAAGGATAAATTTGACCAACCACTTGGTTTTGGAATGCTGTTAAATAAATTATCATATTTAAATATAAATAAACCTTTATTTGTAAAGATGTATTTAGAAAAAAGTGTAGAAGAAACCTTGGCCCTTTGTGATGTGGCAGTTCCTTATTCTTGGATTAGTGGTTTTATTTTTTCTAATTTAGTTAAGAATAGAAACAATCCTAAATTCGACAAGGAAGAAATTGCAATGGCCGGACGCGGAAATTTTAGCGGAAAGCCGACTCAAGACTTAACTGATAATTTAATAAGTGAAGTTTATAAAAAATACAAAGAGAGATTTATTATTATTGGTTGTGGAGGGGTTTTCACAGCTAAAGACGCATACGAGAAAATTAAACGTGGAGCGTCTCTCATACAGATGATTACAGGGATGATATATGAAGGACCACAGAGGATAGGAGAGATAAATAGAGACTTATCAGAACTACTTAAGGAAGATGGATACAAGAGTGTATCGGAAGCTGTCGGGTCTCGCAAGGATTAAATTTATATAGAAAAAAGCGACACAAGGTGCCGCTTTTTTGTAATTACCCAAAATGGTTGGTTTTTTTGTTTTCTCTTTTTAGGAACAATTAATAGTCGTTAAAAATTTGGCCAAATCCTTAACGCTTAAAATTCTCGTAGCTTTTTTGTCCGTAAAAATATCTGGACTAAGATTGTTAAAAAAGAAAAATACATTCTGAACCACACGTTCCTCAATGCTTTTCATAAATTTTTCAATTTCTTCTTTTTGGCAATCCAAAAAGAGAGTTGATACGGGGGTTCGCTTTTTCAACATCTTGTTAAATGAAATGTTAAAAGGGTCAGAATCCTTTTGGTTATAGAATTCTACACAGACACCATTCTTGTCTTGGATTAGAATGTCGTTACGAACTTTTTTTTCGAAATCAGTCCTCAGCTGTTTCACTTGAAATTTTGCCGAATAAATGACCAGCACAACTTTTTTCATACTAAATTATTTTTTAAGTGAGCACTAAAACTATTTAATGTTATATTATTCTTTTGTAAGAAATAGTCAATATTGATTAAAAAATAAAAAAAGCAGGGTTAATCTGCTTCTTCTTTTTTAATTTTATCCTCTAAAAAAGAGATGAACTCTTTTGAGTCTAATTCCCCAATTTGGAATTTTTGAAGCTTTTCATCTACTTGTTCTAGGTACGCGGTTTCTTTTTCATTAAAATCGTGTTTAATTTTAACAATTAAAGCAAGGATTTTAAAGAAATCCTCATGTCTCAATTTTTTTACTACCATATCTATTTAATTTAGTTCTATATCATTATAACTTATTCAGCAAATAAGTCAATGTTTTTGGAAAAGAAACGAGATAGTATAATAGATGTATGACAAAGAAAACATTAATAAAAAAGAAAAATATTCTCTACACAGGGCATGGTGATGATGGTACGACGACTCTCTATAAATGCGACCAAGGCAGAATATCAAAAAGTACTAATATTATTGAAGCGCTGGGGTCACTTGATGAACTTAATGCTTATATTGGAATAATAAAAGTTTATGCCAATGAAGAATATTTAAAAATTCCATTTGGGAAAGATAAAATTTCTTATAGTGACATTATAAATGAGATTCAACAAACCCTTTTTGTTATTCAAGCTGAGATGGCCGGATCTGATATGACTGTTAGTAAAAATATGGTAAATAAAATTGAGAAAATTATTGAAGAAATTGGAAAAATTTTACCACCTATTACTTCTTTTACTCTCTCTGGGGGAAGTGTCATAAGTGCTAAACTTGATTATTCTCGAACTTTAGCCCGTCGTGCTGAGAGAAAAATTATTGCGGTTCTTGATGAAAAATTTAAAACAATTGGCATACAAACAATCTCATACTTAAACAGACTTTCAAGCTTACTTTTCGCTATGTCTCGTTATTCTAATCACTTGTTGTCTATTTCT
>JBBRVK010000033.1:0-8862 GCA_038247045.1 Minisyncoccia bacterium
ACCCCCTAGCGGTATCTTTATGACATAAAAACTGCTAGGTCTTGCCTAGCAGTTTTTATCGTTTATAATTTAACCATTCAAAAATTTCACTTGTAAATGATTCTTTATTAAAAAAATATTTTGGAAAATCTTCATTGTTTAATATGATATTTTGAACTCTTTTTGTTCCTAGATAATCAGAATAACTTGACTGTTGATATTGAAACAAGAATTCAAGAACATCTTTTTTGTTTTTAATGCCAACTTCTTTCCAGTTTTTCTGTATAAGTTTTATGGGATTTAAATGAATATAAGAGAATAAATATTTAAAATAACGATCATTATTTATGTGTTGTGATTTAAATTTTCCTTCAAATAATCCACCAGTTCTTTTGTATTTTTTGTTGTAATACATTACATAAGCAGTTGTAATTTTCTGCATGAATTTACTGATACCGCCTTCTTCTTTTTGAGTTATTAGAATATGAAAATGATTAGGCATTATACAATAAGATCCAATAGAGACGATTTGCCCTTCTCTCTTGAAGTCATAAGGACTTTCTTCTTTGGAGAGAGTAAAGACTCTAAAATTATTAGTAGAATTACAAGCATACAAAAGACTCATAAAGCGAAAATAGTCTTCCTTGTCATTAAAAATTTTTTGTTTACTATTGCCACGATTATATATGTGATAAAATTCTCCACTAACTAAATTATTTTTTCTAATAGACATAACTGTATTGTATACTTTAAAAACTGCTAGGCAAGACCTAGCAGTTTTTAAAGTAAGCGATTTTTAGAGGAAATGATATAATAATAATATGGTAAAGATAAATAAAAATAAGAAGCTTGTATTACTTGATACTCATGCGATAATTCACCGTGCCTACCATGCCCTACCTGAGTTTATGAATTCTCGAGGTGAACCAACGGGTGCAATCTATGGACTGGCCACAATGCTTTTTAAAATAATTTCTGAGCTTAAGCCAGATTATATTGTTGCGTGTTACGATTTACCAAAGAAAACATTTCGGCATATTGCTTACAGTGACTACAAGGCAGGGAGAGCAAAAACAGAAGACGCATTAGTGGCCCAGTTGATTCGCTCGAGAGAATTTTTTAAAGCTCTCTCAATCCCTATGTATGAAGCAGAAGGTTTTGAGGCTGATGATTTACTTGGAACCATACCAGAGATTGTAAAATCAATGAAAGATTTAGATATTGTTATTGCTTCTGGTGATATGGATACTTTGCAGTTAGTAGAGAATGAACATGTTCAAGTTTATACTTTAAAAAAGGGAATCAACGATACAATATTATATAATGAAGAAAAAGTTAAAGAGCGTTTTGGTTTTTTGCCAATATATCTTCCTGACTATAAGGGTCTTCGTGGTGACCCATCTGACAATATAATTGGGATCAAGGGGATAGGAGAGAAAACTGCTTCTATTCTTATTTCTAAATATGGAACAATCGAAAAAATGTATGAAACCATAAAGAAAAACCCAGAAAATTTTAAAGATCTTGGTGTATCAGAAAGGGTGTTAAATCTCCTAAAAGAGGGAGAGGATGAAGCTATCTTTTCAAAAACATTGGCGACCATAAGACGTGATGCTCCTATTGATTTTGAATTACCTAAAAATATTTGGAAAGAAGAAGTTATAGTTGAAAGTGTTTCAGATTTTTTCAAAGAGATGGAATTTAAAAGTTTGCAGAATAGATTTTTAAGTGTTTTAGGAAAGGATGTAATAGAAATTGTAAAAAATAAAAAAGAAGATGAGGAAAAAAATTATTTAGGAGAGGATAAGGATAAAATTACAAAGGCAAAAATCGCCCTATGGCTTTTGGATTCAGAGAAAACAAATCCAGATATTGATGAAATAGTAAATTATAAAAATAGTAATACTTTGAGTGAAGCCGTAGAAAAACTTGAAGCTGATGTTAAAAAAGAAGGATTAGATTATGTTTATAGAGATATTGAAATTCCTATTATTCCGATTGTTTATCAAATGGAAAAGATTGGAATTAAGGTTGACGTTAAATATTTAAATAAAATTTCTGTTGATTATCATTTAGAATTAGAAAAATTAGAAAAAAATATTTGGCATGATGCAGGAAGGGAGTTCAATATTAATTCTCCTAAACAATTAGGTGAAATATTATTTGATGAACTTAAAATAGGGGAAGTTGATGGAAAGTCCTTAGGTTTAAAGATGAAAAAAACTGCTGGTGGAGCAAGATCAACCAGGGAGAGTGAATTGGAAAAACTTCGAGACTTACATCCAATTATTAATAATATTTTAGAACATCGAGAGCTGCAAAAATTACTCTCTACTTATATAGATACTATTCCCAATGCTGTGGGAACTGACGGAAGGCTACATGCCAGTTTTTCTCAACACGGAACAACAACAGGGAGATTTTCTTCTAATAACCCTAATTTACAAAATATTCCAACAAAAACAGAACGTGGTAAAAATATTCGAAATGCTTTTATCGCAGAAGATGGATATGTCTTAGCTTCTTTTGATTATTCTCAAATCGAACTTCGTATAGCTGCTCTTCTTTCTCAGGACTCATATTTTATCAAGGCTTTTACTGAAGGACATGATATTCACACGGCAGTGGCAGTTAAGGTTTTTGGTGTTGCAGAAGAAGATGTAACCTTAGATATGAGACGTAGAGCAAAAGTCATAAATTTTGGAATTCTTTATGGTATGGGAGTTACAGCTTTGAGTCAAAACCTAGGATCAAACCGCAAAGAGGCTCAAATTTTTTATGATAATTATTTTAAACAATTTCCAACAATTGCGGCATATTTAGAAAGTATCAAAATTTTTGCGCGTGAACATGGCTACACAGAAACTTTATTTGGAAGAAAAAGATATTTTCCAGGGATTAAATCTTCCTTACCTTTTATGAAAGCCATGGCAGAGCGAATGGCAGTTAATGCCCCAATTCAAGGGACGGCAACAGCTGATATTATTAAAATAGGAATGAAAAAAGTTGAATTAGCGCTTGTGGATGCGGGAATATTAAATGAGGTGAGAATGGTTCTCCATGTTCATGATGAATTAGTCTACGAAATTAAAAAAGATAAGCTTAATCAAGCGATGAATATTATTAAAAGAGCCATGATTGAGGTTATTCCTAATGAATTTCTTAAAAATATGACCCCTGTCCCACTACAGGTTTCGGCTGTTTATGGTAAAAATTGGGGTGAATTAAAATAGTGGTAAAATTTTCTTCCTAGTGTTAGGATTAATATATGGACAATAATACAGAAAATGAAAAAAATATGGCGTTGGAAAGAAAGGGTATTATGCATTACATCCTTTTTGGAGACTATGTAGTATTTTTTGTATCCTTTATTTTAGGTGTTATTTTTGATTTAATTTTTCCAAGTAATATTCTTTCAAATACTCATGCTGAATACTTAGGTTTGGCTTTTATAATTTTAGGCACTATTTTAATTTATTGGGCTCAGTTAACATCTGCAAGATTAGCTAAAAATCCACCAAGTAAACCAACTTTTACAAAAGGACCATATAAGTTTATTCGTAATCCGACTCATACGGGTGTGGTTGTAATGATGTTTGGTTTTGCTTTAATTATTCACTCCTTGTTTTCTATTGTATTTCTAATTATTGCGGACGTTTATGCCAGAAGAACAATCTTAAAAAAACAAGATAAGATTTTACTCGAAAGATATGGTGAGAATTTTGAGGATTATAAAAAGAAAGTTAAAGATTTAATATGATTTATATTTTAGTTGGAGAAGAACTAAAAAGTAAGGGTCTTTATATAAAGGAAGTTACAAAAAACCGAGAAATTATTTTTCTTGGTTCTAGTATTCTGACAAGGGATTTAATATTAAATTATTCCTCAAATATAAGTCTTTTTAATGAATTTCCTGTTATTGTTGTCGAAAATATTTTAAAAGAAGAAAATATTATTTTTTCAGCGACCGAGTTTGATTATTTGAAAGATTCTAAAACTATTTTTATATTTAAGGAAGATAAATTAACAGCACTAGAACAAAAGAAATACAAAAAACACGCAACCATTGAAAACTTTGATGTAAAAAAAATAATTATTGAAAAATTCAATGCATTTAGTATTACTGATGCTTATGCAAATAGAGATAAAATTGGAGCTTGGGTGTTGTATCGTAAGGGAATAGAATCTGGGGTTGAACCTGAAGCTATTGCTGGGATTTTGTTTTGGAAAATAAAAACAATGTTATTGAATAGTACCAAAATCTTCTCAAAAGAAGAGCTTAAAAAACAATCTAGCCAAATCGTCTCACTTTATCATAATGCTCATAGAGGAGAAGTAGATTTTATAATAGGCCTTGAACAGTTCATTTTGACTTCTTTGTCTTCTCATTAAAAATGATATAATAAAAACATGGGAACAGAATCATTTTTAAGGTCGGAAATATTTTTCTTTATCACATCTATCTCTGTAATAATATTTACAGTTATCTTTATTATTTTTAGTTTTTATTTAATTAAAATTATGAAGAACTTTTCTGATATTTCAGCAAGGTTTAAAAAAACAGTAGATGATGCAAGTAGTGATATATCCGAAATAGGGCAGAGGATAAACGAAAGTTCACTTTTTACTTTTATCTTTGGTAAAAAAAAGAGAACAAATAAGAAGTAATTATTATCAATTTATATAAATTAATTTTTTTACTATTTAACAAACAATTAGATAGAAAGAATTATAATAATAAATATTATGGCAAAAAAACAAGCAAGTAAGGGTATCACAGGTGCTGTTGTTGGGGGAGTAGCAAGTGTTGCAGCTTTATCTGCTGCAGCATATGTTTTATTTGGTCCAGATGCTAAGAAAAATCGTAAGGCAATAAAAGGATGGGCAATTAAAATGAAAGGGGAAATTATTGAAAAGCTTGAAGAAGCAAAGGATATAACAGAACCAGTTTATCATAATATAATTGATAAGGTTTCTGCTAAGTATGCTAAGGCTAAAAATATTGATCAAGCAGAGTTAGAGTCTCTTGTAACCGATGTTCGTAAGCATTGGAAGACAATGACAAAGAGTTCAAAACCTAAAGCAAAAGCAAAGAAGTAATCTAAAAATAAAATATCCTCTATTGACAAAGGGTCGATGGAGGATATTTATTTTGGTTAAATTTCACAATTTAACCAAAATAAAAGGCCTAGGAGTTATACCTCAATAAAACTTAAGAGATAACTCCTCGGCCTTTTAGAATTTAGAAAAAGAACATATGTACTTTTATTTTTAAAATAAATATAGAGTACAAAATAAATGACAAATATTTGCTTAAAATTTTACTTCTCTATCAAGAAAAGATACAGCAAAACAACTTAAGCACATTATATACCAAAAAGGGGATAAGAGGAAGGGAGAAAAATATTTTAGTATAATCATATTATTTTTTAAAGGGTAATTTAGTTTTAAAATATACAGTAGGACTGTGTTTGATTTGTTTATTAAAACAAATCAAAATATCATCAATCTTTCGGTTCCTGCACGCGAGTGAAGTAGTTCACTCGCTCGACTCACAAAACTTCGCTTTGTGATCTCGGCAGGATATCTTCCTCTACGAGGACAGTAGACTTTTTCCCTTTCCTGCAGGACCACGAGTACGCTTATCGACCCCTACAGGGTCTGTACACCTTTCGTGTGATTTTAAATTAAAATTTAAAATCACAAGCTCAAGGTCTTTCGATTCCTGCCCGCGAGTGAAGCAGTTCACTCGCTCGGGATCACACAAGAAAATTGCCACCTGAAGGTGGCTTATTTTCAACGTGTGATCCCGGCAGGAATCGAACCTGCATCGCAACTTCCGCAAAGTTGCGTCCTATCCATTGAACGACGGGACCAATACGATATAAATCTACACTATTAAAGGAACAATCGCAAGCTATTAAAAAAGCAGCCATATAATGTACTGCTTTAAAAAAAATTATGTTTCTGGTTAAATTATCTCAAACTTAAAATTAATAATTTCTCCAAAATTATCATCTGGACACAAGAGAGAGAGTTCAGCCATACCTCTTTCTTTTTTCCATTTTTCATTTACAAACAAAATGAAATCATGAGGACTTTCACAGCATTCTTTTATTTCACATAGTCGAAATATAAAAGATGAGGGTTTTAATTCAATGGAATTAATATTCCAAACAATTGCATTATCAACGGCACTTATTAATCTTAGTGCCAATAACTTTCTCCAAGGATTTTGGAAGGATTCGAGTAATCTCATAGATATATTTACCAAAATATTATTCTTGCATCTCTCTATTTCTTCTTTCTCTCCATGATTAAAGAGCAATTCAAAAATATGGCTAATATGCTGCAAATCTTGGGTATTTAATTGAAACTTATCTAAAAACTTATTTGTTTCCATATTATTAGATTTAATGAAACAATTATTTCTTTTACCTTATCACACAAAAAAAGACTATACAAGCAATAAAAACCAGGCGACTACCATTATTTTCTTATGTGATATAATAATCAGTAGTCTTATTAATTAATAAATTGGATTTAGTCTATGTTAAAAGTAGGGAAAAATTCATTAAATAAAAAAATGGAAAATAGTACTTGTGAGAATAAAGATAAAGCTTGCTGTGAAAATAAAGACAAATCGTGTTGTGGAAACTGTATGACGTCCCACTGTCACAACTGGAGAAAGTGTCATCTAGTAAAAAGGATAATTCTTATTTGTTTTATCATACTAGCCTTCTGTATTGGTTCTGAGTGGGGTGAAATGAAAGGAGAATTCAGGGGTTCACGATATGAAAATAGAGGTGGAATGATGGATTGGGGTGGTTATGGCCGTTTTGATTCAATTAAAAACAGAGGAAATCAAGCTGTGGGTGAAGTCAAAGTAGATGTTGCATCGCCTGCAACAATAACACCTGTACAATAATTTAAATAATAAAAACCCCGCCGTTGGCGGGGTTTTTATTATTTTGTGATTCTTGAAAGTAGTGCTTTTCTGCGTGAAGCAGTGTTTTTTTTGAAGACTCCTTTTTTACAAGCCTTATCTATTGCACTGTAAGCTTTTGGAAGAAGCTTCTTTGCTCCGTCTTTATTTTTTTCTTTTAAAAGCTTTTCTATACTTTTGATTGATTCCTTAACGGCTTTTTTGTTGCGGTCATTAATAGCTTTCTTAACAAGAGAACCCCGTAAGGCTTTTTTTGCTGATTTTGTAATTGGCATATTTATATTTAATTAAGAATTAATAATTACGAATTAAGAATTTAAACATTTTATTCAAATTAAGCCGAGACACCAGCCCCTCTAAAGAGGAATCCCCAACCGGGAGACAAAATCGAATACACGCATAATAACAGAAAATGCGGATAAAGTAAACCCAACAAAAATACATGTTTCTTTGTCTGCTTAAATACAAAAATTATTAAACATTACTAAAAAATAATATATCTAGTATAATACCAACATGATAGCTTATATTGAAGGAGAAATTATATACGGAACAGATAAGTTCCTGATTATTAATACGGGGAACATCGGATACAAAGTTTTTGTTTCTCCTGAAATTATCCTTTCTTATAAACCAGGAGAAAGGGCTTCTTTGTTTACATACACAGCTGTTCGTGAAAACTCTTTAGATTTATTTGGTTTTAAAAATGTTGAAGAATTATCTTTTTTCGAATTACTTCTTGATGTCTCAGGCATTGGACCAAGGTCAGCTCTCGCTATTATTTCCCTTGCTCCAGTTGAAACTATTAAAAGGGCTATCGCTACTGGAGATGTTGGATACTTGAATAAAGTTTCTGGTATTGGTAAAAAAACTGCCGAAAAAATAATTATTGAATTGCGTGATAAACTAAAATTCTACAAAGAAGGGGATGACACCCCGGGAACCCTTCGTGAAGAAGGAGATATTTTGGAAGCTCTTAAGTCTCTAGGTTATTCTCAAAATGAAGCAAGAGATGCAATGAAACAAGTCTCTTCGTCAATAGAAGGAACAAACGGAAGAATAAAAGAAGCTCTTCGCATTCTTGGTAAACACTAACATTTTTAATTCTTAAAATTATGCCAGAATTACCAGAAGTTACAACTACAGTAAATGGATTAAATAAAGTTCTACCAGGAACGACTATTGTTGACGTATGGACAGACTTAGCAAAGAAAAACCAACAACTTAAACAATTCCAAAACACAATAAAAAGTGAAGTTTTTTTTAAAAAATTCAAAAAGGCAATTGTTGGCAAAAAGATAGTTTCCGTAACGCGCCGAGCTAAAAACATTTTAATAAAATTATCAGGGGAATATACTATATTAATTCATTTAAAAATGACAGGACACCTTCTTTTTGGTAAATACAATAAAAAAATATCTAAAGATAAATTTAAAATTACGACATGGATTCCAGCTGAAGATGGCCCCCTAAATGATCCTTATAATCGCTTTATCCATGTGGTTTTTTTTCTTTCAAATAATAAACATTTGGCATTTTGTGATTCTCGAAAATTTGGAAAAGTTACAATGGTCCCAACAAAAGAATTAGAGGATAATATCTCTAGTTTATCCCTTTTGGGACCAGAGCCATTAGAAGAGGCTTTCTCCTTTCTTAAATTTAAAGAAGCCATAATAACTAAACCAAATAAAAATATTAAAACTGTGTTGATGGATCAAACAGTTATTGCAGGTATTGGAAATATTTATTCAGATGAAATGCTTTGGTTGTCTGGACTTCACCCTGAGTCTAGACCTATTAAAATATCTGAAAAGAAACTAAAAATTCTTTATAGGGAAATGAGAGAAATTCTAAATAAAGGAATTTATTTTGGAGGAGACTCGATGTCTGATTATCGAAATATTGATGGTAATCCAGGTAAGTTTCAGAACCATCAT
>JBBRVK010000034.1:0-8693 GCA_038247045.1 Minisyncoccia bacterium
ACAACTAGGGTCAGATGGAGGACAAGTAGGATCGAGCTCTGTGCCCGGTGAGAAAAATGAGAAAAGATTGAGATAGGAGGATAGTAAAAGTATAAATAAAAATATTGAGAATATTTTAGGCCAGTGTTGATTTAGAAATTGGGAAATGGTTTTTTTATTTTTCATTATAATTACACTTAATTACAAACAATACCATTACAGTATATCATCGATATACCTGTATTCAAAATAATACATGCGGATAAATTTATTTTTTAAATTCGTATATATTAACTCTAGCTGGACGAATTACTCTATCTCCAATCCGATATCCAACTTGAATTATTTTTTCTATTGTGTGATCCATTTTTTCATCTTCAGTAGAAATAGCTTCCATTGATTGATGGAGTGCTGGGTCAAAAGGTATACCAATCTGATCAATTTTTTCTATACCAGAATCAGATAAACCAGTCATAAGTTGTGAATAAATATATTCAACACCCATACGCCAATTTTGATCTACTTTTTCCCATGATTCTTTATTTAAAAAAGCCATATCAAAACTATCAAGCGCAGGCATTAAATTCCTCACCATTTTCTCCCTAGCAATAATTGAAATATTTGAATGCAATGCATCAAGTTCTTTTTGTAAATTTATATAATCAGCTTTAGACCTTTGCCAACCAACAAGATATTCATCTTTTTCTAAACGGCAAAGTTTTAAATCTTCACGCAATTTCTTGGTAATATCCTTAGTTGGTAATGCTTCACCATCTTCATTGCTATCTACATACACAACTTCTTCTTCCCCACTAATTGGAAAATTATCATTATTATTTTCAACTTCCAAATTAAGAGCTTCATCTTTCTTTATATTTTCTTCATCCATATTTCTTAGTATACAAAAAATTAGACTTTTTTCAAAGTCTAATTTTTTAAAATTATATTGATATTAGACCAATATTATAATGCAACTCTTTAAAAAACCATAGTAAAACCGAAAATTACCCGACCCCTTTATTATCATAATAGAGTAAAATAAAAAAAGACCTCTTGTGAGGTCTTTTTTTATTAACGCTTACTCCATTGAGGACTCTTACGAGCTTTTTTGAGTCCAAATTTCTTTCTTTCAACCATACGTGGATCACGTTTAAGCATTTTAGCTTTTTTAAGAGTTGGTCTAAGTTCAGCATCGAATAGAACTAGAGCACGTGATATCCCATGACGAACTGCTTCAGCTTGAGCATGTGATCCACCTCCTTTTGTTGTAACTACGACTTCAAATTTCTCAGAAGGAGTTGATGTTTCAAAAGCAGAAGTAACAATTTTTTTCAATTCAGGAGTTGGAAAATAAACAATCAAATCTTTACCATTTATTGAATAAGAAGTTTTACTTGCTTTATAAAGACGAACTACAGCAACAGCAGTCTTACGACGGCCGATGGCTCTAAAATATTCTTTTGTTGGTTTCTTTTCTACCATATATTTATTCTGTTATTGTTAAACGTTTCATCATAAGAGGTCTAAGTTTATTTGAAGGGAGCATTCCAAAAACAGCAAGTTCGTAAAGACTAGCCCAGCCTTTAGTTGCTATTATCTTTTCGTTTGTTTTTTCCTTAAAACCTCCTGGTTGACCAGAGTAAGTCTCATGAAGAGTTTCTTTCATTCTTTTTTCTGTCATTTTTGTTTTTCCAGCATTTTCTATGTAAACACGAACATCAGCAACCTTATTTGCAGTATAATCAACAGAAGTTTTACCCATAAGTGCCTTCGCAGCTGCACTAGCAACGCGTCCTAATGTTTTATCTGTAGCATCAATTTTGTGTACTATTGTTGTCATATATTATATAAATTCGATTACAGCCATTTTACTTGCATCTCCAGCACGATTACCAAGCTTGGTGATTCGTGTGTAGCCTCCAGTACGACCCTTGTACTTTGGAGCAATGGTATCAATTAATTTGTTAGCTTCAGCAGTTAAATTATACAAACGTGAAATAACTAATCTTCGTGAAGATAGAGTTCCTACATTTGCCTTTGTAACCATTTTTTCAATAGCAGGACGAAGTTCTTTTGCTTTTGCTTCTGTAGTTTCAATTCTACCGTGCGCAATAAGTGCCAACATAAGACCCTTCATGAGTGCATGTCTTTGATTCTTATTTCTTCCAAATTTTCTTACATTATTACTGTGTCGCATATATTAATTCTTAATTATTTTAAAGTTATACCGTAGCCTCCAAGAATTTTTTTAATCTCTTGAATTCCTTTATCTCCGATACCGTCGATTTCTAATAAATCTTCTTTCTTTTTTCTAGCTACTCCTCCAATAGTACGAATATTTGCACCAGTTAGAGCATTAAGTGTTCGAGTAGAAAGATCAAGAGTATCAATGCGAGTTTTCAAAATATCGGTGAATTCATTTCCTTCTGTCTTGTCTTCTTCTTCTTTGTCTTCACTTATTTTTTCATTTACAACATCTTCTTTAACTGTTTTGTTTATTACAGTAAAACCTACAATTGCTTGTAATTGTTCTACCATTATTGTTATAGATTTTTCAAGAGCTTCACGAGGACTAAGAGTACCGTCTGTCTCAATTGTCATACGTAGACGATTATGGTTTGTCTTATCTCCAACACGCATATTTTCAACTTCATATGCAACACGGCGAATAGGAGTAAATATAGCATCTACTGAAATAACTCCAACATCATTTTTTTCTTTTTGATGAACATCTTTTGAAACGAAACCAAGACCCTTTTGAACAGTCATTTCAATAGTAAGATTATTCTTGGTTGTAACTTCAGCAATATATAAATCTTTATTTAAAACTTCTACTTGTCCACCAACTTCAATATCTCCAGCAGTAACTACCTTAGGGCCTTTGATTGAGAGTTTAACAGTTTGTGGTTCATCTGTAAGCAAACGAAAACGAACCTGCTTCAAATGAAGTAGGATAGTAATAACATCTTCTTTAACACCATCTAAAACTGAAAATTCATGATCAGCGCCTTCAATTTTAAGTGAAGTAATAGCTGAACCTGCAAGTGATGACAATATAATACGGCGAAGAGAATTCCCAAGAGTATGTCCATACCCAGGGTAAAGGCCGTCAATTTCATAGACACCCTTAGTGCCTACTTCAGAAACGATAGATAATTTTGATGGTAATATGATATTTAAATCAGACATATGATATTTACGAGTTAACTCGCAATAAATTATTTATTAAAATTAACCATACGGCTACTAATACTAACGACTATAAAATTCAAGGACTGTGTTTAAATCAAGGAAGGCATCTACGTTTTTAGGTTTACCCGCAACTGTACCTTTTAGTGTTTCAGCATTGAATGTCAACCAGTTAGGACAAGTATATTCTTTCATCTTTTTTACCATATCAGCAAACAATACACTTTTTTTACTTCCATCCCGAACAGCGATAATATCTCCAACCTTAACACGCTGTGAAGCAATAGTAGTCTTCTTACCATTAACTGTTATATGTCCATGAGAAACCATTTGACGGGATAGTCGGCGAGTATGAGCAAGTCCAAGTCTGTAAGTTACGTTATCCAAACGATTTTCAAGTAATTCAAAAAGATATTCAGTTGCAGGTGCTCCCTTATGAGCAACAGCTTCCTTGATATAATTAGAAAATTGCTTTTCACTTATATTATACATGAAGCGAACCTTTTGTTTTTCTACAAATTGAAGAGCGTAACCAGAAAGAGGTTTTGGACGCTTATTCTTTGCGCTTTTAGCATGACGTGCCTCAGATGCGACAAATTTAGGTGTTTGACATTTTTCAAACACACCAGCACCTAATCTTCTTCCCATTTTATACTTTTTAACTTTTTTCATTTGGTTTTTTTAATTCGTAATTCTTAATTCTTAATTGTCTTAAACTCTACGTGGCTTCTTTGGTTTTGGACCGTTATGAGGAACTGGAGTTAAATCTCTGACCGCTGATATTTCTATATCATATGCCATAAAAGCTCGAATAGTAGGCTCACGACCACTACCAACACCTTTAACTTTAACATCAACTTCTTTTATTCCAAGAGCTTTCGCTTTTTCTCCAACAACAGAACCTGCTTTTGAAGCAGCAAAGGGAGTTCCCTTCTTTGCACCCTTAAAGCCTAACGATCCAGCTGAAGTCCAGAATAAAGTATTTCCATCTTTATCAGAAAGTACAACCTTTGTATTATTAAAAGTAGCTTCAACGTGTAGTGTTCCGGCAATAATTTTTTTCTTTGGAACCTTAACTGTTGATTTAGCAGCAACCTCTGCACCAGCGGTTGCGTCTACAGCTTTTTCTTCGTCTTTTTTAGTTATAATTTTTATCTTTCCCATATTTATATTAATTATGTTTTACTTTCTTTACGGCGACCTGATGCCATTGTTTTACGCACATTACCTCTTATTGTTCTTGAATTAGTTTTGGTTCTCTGTCCGTTAACTGGTAACTTACGCATATGTCTGATTCCTCTATAAGCTTTAATATCTTTTAATCTTTTTACGTTAAAAGCAATTTCGCGCTTTAGAGTTCCTTCAATGGACATAGTCTCTATTACTTTACGAATAGCATTTTCTTCATCTACCGTTAAAGAGTCAGCTTTGACATTTCTATCAATATTGACTTCTTTTAAAATCTTACGAGACCTTGAAATACCTATTCCAAAGAGAGCAGTAAGTCCGACGTCTAGATGTTTATTATTAGGGATTGTTATACCAAGGATTCTCATATAATTTTATTGTTTTTGTTTATGTTTAGGATTAGAACAAATAACACGGAGATGACCTTCCCGTTTTACCATTTTACATTTTGCACAAATTTTTTTTACTGCTGATTTTATTTTCATACTTCTATACAAAGCGAAAGAAAAATAGAGGGCATACACCCTGTATTTATAACTCAAGCGTTATCGAATTATACTACACTATTTAAATAAAAATGCAAGTGGAAAATTAATTTCTCTTAATAATTCTCCCCTTACCACCATACGGATCAATTAACACTTCAACTCTATCACCTAGTAACACCTTAATTCTGTGCATCCTCATCTTTCCAGACAAATAACTAAGGATGATTTTTCCATCCCCTATGTCCACCCGAAAGAGTGTATTTGGAAGCGCTTCGACTACGGTGCCTATCGCAGTATTGTTGTCGTCTCTTTGATTCATTTAATGTAAATTTATCATAACAAAAAAATATTTTTTCGTCAAGTTTTTCCTATATTAAATATAAAATATACCTAAAATAATAAAGATATTTTAAATATACTATAAAAATATATGCCAATTATCTTAATCTTATCTATAAATATCTTATATTTTATGACAAAATGAAACAAAAAATTATTTAATTATTATATTAATATTTTTAAGATTTACTGGTAATACTGATGACCAGAATGGAACAATCTTCACAGAAGCAGAAGAAATACCGGGATCTTCTTTAAAAATTTCGGAAATATTATTTTTATTTTTACCGGAAAGTAACTCTTTAAGTTGTTCGATATCGGGCTTCCAAGTCACAGGCAAAATACCAGTTAAATCAAAATCAAAACTTTCTATATCTTTATTTACAATCTGATCTTTATTGATAAAATTAAAAGCTAATTGTGAAAGATTTGGTTGTACTATCTCAGATTTTTCTTTTGGAGTAATTTCAGGCAATAGTTTATCAATCAGATAATCAGATAAATCATTTTCTTTTATTAAATAAGCAGATAATGTTCCCTTGATTTCAATCTTTGTATTTGGATTTTTAGAAATAATTTTTTCGTCTGAAAGGTATGAGAAACTTACAGCATTCGGGTATAAAATATATCCCTGGGGAACCTCCGCACTTAATTTACGTAATAATTTATCTTGAAGTGAAGCCACGTTTTTTGAAAAAAGTTCTTCTCTCTCTTGATCATTTAACATATATACCAAACCAGCAATACCACCAGATAATGGGGTTTTCAATTTTCCATATATTTTTGTATCTTTAGTCGTCCCCTTGTAAGAAATTATGTGAAAATCAGATGGTGAACCATTATAAGTATCGCCTGCTAAAAAAGCTGTTACCACGACGGATATTTGCCCAGGAAGAATAATTTTTGCACTATCTGATGTATATCCTGGTATTGATACAGTGCTATCAATTTTATAAGTCTTACCCTTCTCGTCGGCAATAAAGGTCCCAGCAGATAATTTTACTGCTTTTGTGCTATATTCATTGAATAAGTTAATCTCGCCCTTTGCTTTAATTGAAGCATCTAGTGACGAGGTGAAAACCACATCTTTAAATTCACTATCTGAAGTAATCATAAGTTCAAAAGGAACACTGTTACTTTTGTTCTTAGCAGCTACAATTTTTTGGTGTTTTAAATCGAAAGTCTTATTTTTTGAAATAACCGTAACCTTTGCATTTAAGAAAACAGTAGAGAGTAGGTACATAACAGCAATAGCGATTGTAATTAGAAAAACAAAAAAGATACTTTTACTAAAAGGTTTTCTTTTCCCGGGCATCTGTGGGGTTTGATAAATTCTTTGTTTCTTATTATTAGATATCTCAGCTTTTTTTTTCAAGAAATCATATTTAGAATCAGAAGAAAGATGAGGAGTTTCAACAGGAGTGTAGACCTTAGAATTTGGAATAGAATTAAAAACGACACCATCCATAGATTTTCTACTTAGGTTATTACTATTTTTAAATTTTACATCTTCTATTATTTTTCTATTCATAAGTTTTAATTTTTCTCATAATACTTATAGCTTCAATCATCAAAAAAGGATCACACGAGCTGTTTTCAATATTACACATATTCAAAAAATCTGGACCATCAATACTAACAAGAGTAAATTGTTTATCTGGCACAATTGATTGTAAATACTCTTCACTGTTTATAACCTTAACAAACCAATCCTTTATATCATCATCCGTCGTCAAAAAAGCCAAACTCGGCAAGGTAAGAGTTCGTGGAAGAGTTCCGATGCTTTCTTTGAAAGATTTAATCCATGACACTTCTAATGATTTCAAAACAGGAGTTAATTTTTCTAGCTCTTTATCCGCTAAGGTTCCCTTTTCATATAAACTAAATATTTCAGAAGCGTCACGAGGCTCAATATTCATTTTATTACAAATATCTCGATAAAAAGTTTTTCTACCATAAGGGAAAGAAAGAGAATCTTTTAAGACACCTTTTGTAACGATTCCAACATCTGTTACCTCTCCACTGATATCAATTAATAAATATGAGTCATTTGTAATATATTTATCCCTTACAGCCAAAAAAGAAGATAACATAAAAGATGAAAATGAAACTGGAATACGATGGTAGGTTTTCGATATAGTGTCTCTTATTTTATCTAAAAATATTTTTGGGACAAGAGATACAACCATATTCATTTCAATAGAACGTGTTTTTTTTCCTAATGGTTCATCTACTTGATACCCATTCATTGAAACACCTAAAATTAAATGTTCAATTATTTCAGGGGTACTATTTACTTCTCCATATTGTATCTGGTAGGTTTTGGAGAGAGATAAAACTTCTTTTTGTGATAATTCATCAGCTAAACGTTTAGTAAAAACGAAAGAATGTTCTTTTTCCAATTTTATAACCCTTGTTTCTGAGAGATACCAAGGTGAGGTCATAACACAAACTACTTCACTAGGAGCTCCTAACTTACTCTGGAATAAAGCCCTGGAAGTAAAACCAAGAGCAAGTATCATATCTTTCATGTATACATTAAAATCTAATTCTTTTCTGACGACAATATCTGTTCGAGTAGATTTAATTATTGTAGGCAACCCTTTTTCATCTTTTGGAATTCTAACTAGGGCACCACCAACACTACCTGAACCAATATCAAAGATGGCAACTAATTTTTCTTTTTTTAATGATGTAAATAAAAATCCCATATGAAGATATTATACCCTGTAGTGATTTTTTTTCAAAACATAATATATTAACATTTAAAATTTTAGATAAAAAGAAAGAGCCATACAAAATTAATGTATGACTCCCTTTTATTTATTTCAGAAAAATCAAAATTGATCTACACCACCAAGTCTCATATAATTTAGGTTCAATGGATTTTGACGACTACTAAAAAATCCTTTTATTGTTCCTAACTTGTCAGCTAAATCGCGGGCGTTGTAATATGTTTCCCTGTCTACAATAAGGGTAATTGTCTTGTGTGATATATACCGGACATTATCTAACGTCCCAAAGTATAATTTTACCTCAATAGTTCTAAAAACTCCACAATTGTTATATGCCCATTGTTGATTATTCTGGTCATAGTAAGAATCACATCCATCCCCAGCTTCTTCGGCTTTAACCAAATCTTCTTTTGTTATCCAACAAAAATATGTGGATTTAGAAAGCGGTACTGGTGGATTATCCACTGGCTTAATTCCGGCATTAAGATCAAAATCTTCACTCTTTTGGCAAGAATTAAAAACTACAACTGATAATAAAATTACAAACAATAAAACTAACTTTTTCATCTTTTTTTATATTTAGATGATTTTTAAATTACCTGGCCTCTTTCACTACAAAAGCGTTGCAGGTTTCTTCCCCATACCTTTAAATACGAACTTCCGATATCATGTATTTATGGCAAAAAATAAGAAAAAACACCTTTCGGATGAAGAAAGATTTTGTATTGAGAAAATGCTTTCAGTTAGTGATACATTAGAAAAAATAGGTAGAAGT
>JBBRVK010000035.1:0-8015 GCA_038247045.1 Minisyncoccia bacterium
ATCACTCAAATCATAACCAATTTTAGCCATTATTGGACGCTTACTTTTATCTCGATCCCCACCACAACCAACAACTGCAATCAACTTACCTGAACCTTTCATTTCATTTGCTGTTTTTAAAACATTCAGAAGAGCATCAGGAGTATGAGCATAATCAACAACTCCGGTTATTCCACTTTCACTTTTTATATATTGAAATCTTCCAGCAACAGGCTCTAAAGTTTTGATGGCTTCTTTGACTTTTTCTTTATCTTGACCAAGAAGGACCGCAACTCCATAAATACCCAAAAGATTGTAAGCATTGAATTCTCCTATTAATTTAGATTCCAATCGCTCATTAAAATCTGCATCTTTTTTTAAACTATAAGTATATTTTTTGGCAGAAGTATTAGTAATCATAAAATCTCCGTATAAATCATCTATATTTACTAAAGCAAAACCATATTCTGGTAAAATATCAAAAAAACCTCTTTTAGCATCTCGATAGTTTTCTATTGTTTTATGATAATCCAAATGATCAAGTGTGAGATTTGTGAAAGTACCACCAACAAAAGAAAGTCCAGAAATTCTTTTTTCTGATACAGAGTGAGAAGAAACTTCCATAAAACAATATTCACAACCATCGTTCACCATATTAGCCAATAATTCATTCAAGGTTACAGAGTCAGGTGTCGTGCGACTAGCCTCATATGATTTATCATTTATCTTATTTACAACAGTTCCAATCATCCCAGCCTTATAACCAAGATTGCGGAAAAGTTGATGGAGCAGTGTGGCTGTTGTTGTTTTTCCATTTGTTCCAGTGATTCCAACTAATTTTAAATGATTTGAAGGATTACCATAAAAATTACTTGAAATTATGCCTATCGCTTCATGTGTATCTGCTACTTTAATATAAGTAATACCCTCTTTATATTCATCTAAATCTTTTTCATGAACAATAACTATGGCTCCCTTATTAATACAATCATTTATAAAGATATGTCCATCAACAATATTACCAGTCACTGCTACAAATAAAGAATGTGGTTCAATAATTTTTGAATTTAGCGATACAGAAGAAACTGTAATATCAACATTACCATGAGAACTTATTACCGATACTCCTTCTAGTAAATCATTTAAAATTTTCATAATTATTTATTAAGCCAATTATTATATTCGTCGACTACTTTTTTAGAAACTTCTTCAAGAGGAATCTTTTCCGTATTTATAACTAAATCAAAATTATCATGAGAAGTATGATTATCAATATTATATAATTCTTTGTATCTTTTCCTTTCACTTATTAAGCGTATATTTATTTTTTCTTTAATACTCTCTGCTGTATCAAAACTATCGTTTGATTCAGTATTTCTGTTTGGATTATTATTTTTATCTTTTAAAATTCTCTCTGAGGCAATATCAGGATCAAGTTCTAAAAAAACTTTAAACGAGGATGTAATAAAATGAAAACCTAAACGTGAATCAAGGACAACATTTTCCATTTCTCCAATTTTAATATTTCTATCGTCTAATTCTTTATCAATAGAAGTATCAGACTCAGCAATTTTACCTAATTCTCCAAGTGAAATACCTCTTGCATCAGCGATTGCTCGCATAAAATCACCGGTAGAAAAATGCTGATAATTAAGAATTTCTGAAACTTTTTGAGCCGTAGAAGATTTACCGCTTCCTAATTTTCCAGCAATAGTAATGATGTGCTTTTTAATCATATTTTTATTCTATCATAAAAAATAGTCAAATAAAAACCCTTGTGATATAGTATTTTTATGAATATTTTAGCAATAGAAACATCCTGTGATGAGACAACTATTTCCCTAATGGAAGTTAAAGAAGATAAATCTGGTCATCATTTTAATATACTCGGAAATGATTTATCTTCTCAAATTGCACTACACACTCAATATGGAGGGGTTTTTCCTATGATGGCTAAACGTGAACACGATAAAAACATACTTCCCATACTAATCAAAGTACTAAAAGAATCAAAATTATACTTACCCCATAGGCAAGACCTATATGGTAATAAATTATCAATTAAAATTAAAAATAAGATTCAAAAGATATTAGAAAGAGAAGAATTTCTGCATGAGAATTTTTTTAATGAATTAATAAAAATTAAAAAACCAAACATTGAAGCTATCGCTGTAACCACTGGTCCTGGACTTGAACCAGCTCTTTGGGTAGGAATAAGTTTTGCGAAAGCACTCAGCGTTCTATGGGATATTCCACTAGTACCTGTTAACCATATGGAAGGACATATTTTTTCTATTTTTCCTAAAAAAAGTAAAAAATTTACAGTTAAAAATACAGAAGAATTATTTCCAGCACTTTCACTTCTTGTCTCAGGTGGACACACAGAGTTAGTTTTAGTTAAAGATTGGATGAAATATAAAAAAATAGGACAAACTCGTGATGACGCTGTCGGAGAAGCTTTTGACAAAGTAGCTCGTATGCTTTCACTCCCATATCCAGGTGGGCCAGAGATTTCAAGATTAGCAGAAAAAGAACGCAGCAACGAAAGCAAATTAAACAATTTACTGAAGCCCATTATTCTCCCTCGTCCGATGATGTATACGAAAGATTACGACTTTTCTTTCTCTGGATTAAAAACGGCCGTGCTTTATATGGTTCGTGATATTGGAGAATTAAATGATAATTTAAAACAAAAAATTGCAAAAGAATTTGAAAATGCAGCGATAGAAGTTCTTGTTCATAAAACAATAAGAGCAACAAAAGAATACAAGATAAAAACTCTCATTGTGGGTGGTGGTGTATCCGCAAATTCTTATCTCCAAGAACAGATGAATTTAGAAATCAAAAAATTGAGTAAGGCAAGACCTTACTCAGAAAAAATAAAAGTTCACTTTCCTTCTAAAATTCTAACTGGAGATAATGCAATGATGATTGCCATCGCTGGATATTTTCAATACAAAAATAAAAAATATACAAAAAGAGTAAACACACTAAAAGCTAAAGGAAATATGTCACTATAAAGACTATAAGTAATTACAAAAATATTTTTTGAATTTAATTACAAAAAATGCTATATTTTGTATATATGATTAACGACCAACCTAATATAGACGCAAAACTATTAAAACCATACGACCCAAAAGAAACAGAGGATCGTATTTATAAAATGTGGGAAGAAAGTGGATTTTTCAATCCAGATGTTTGTATTGAAAAAGGAGTGACTGAATCTGACGCAAAACCTTTCTCTATCATCTTACCTCCTCCAAATGTTACTGGTACACTACATCTAGGACATGCCGCAATGCTTACAATCGAAGATATTATGATTCGTTATGCCAGAATGAAGGGATATCGTACTTTGTGGTTACCTGGAACTGACCACGCTGCAATTGCAACTCAATCTAAAGTTGAAAAGATACTGGAGAAAGAAGAAGGTAAAAGAAAAAATGATTTAGGACGCGAAGAGTTTTTAAAAAGAGTTGAAGTTTTTGCCCAAAATAGTCATGATACAATTGTTAGCCAAATGAAAAAAATGGGGACATCTGTTGATTGGTCACGTGAAGCATATACCCTAGATGAAAAAAGAAACTTTGCAGTTCGAACAGCTTTCAAAAAAATGTATGACGAGGGTCTTATTTATCGAGGTAATCGTATTGTTAACTGGGACCCAAAAGGTCAGACAGTTATTTCTGATGATGAAATAGTTTACGAAGAAAGAAAAGCAAAATTTTATACTTTCAAATACTCAAAAGACTTCCCTATTACAATATCAACAACTCGACCTGAAACTAAAATTGGAGATGTGGCAGTTGCGGTAAACCCTGAAGATGAAAGATATCAAAAATATGTGGGTAAAACTTACGAAATAGATAATTTCTGTGGGGGTAAATTAACGATAAAAATTATAGCCGACAAGGCAGTAGAAAAAGACCTTGGAACAGGAGCACTCGGAGTAACTCCGGCTCATAGTCAAATAGATGCTGAAATTGCGACAAGACATAATTTGCCAACCAAGCAAGTTATAAATGAATATGCCAAAATGATTTCTACAAACGAGGAATTAAATGGTAAAAAAACCACAGAGGCTCGTGAAATAATAGTTGAATGGTTAAAAAAAGAAGGACTTCTTGAAAAAGAAGAAGAAGTTACCCAAAATATTTCAACAGCTGAACGTACTGGAGGTATTGTTGAGCCCCTTCCAAAACTTCAATGGTTTATAAATGTGAATAAACCAGTTCCATCAAGAGATAATAAAAGTTTAAAAGAATTAATGTTAGAACCTGTTAGAAATGGAAAGATTAACATTACTCCAAATCAATTTGAAAAAGTTTATTATAACTGGGTTGAAAATCTTCGCGACTGGTGTATTTCCCGTCAAATTTGGTATGGTCACAGAATCCCCGTTTGGTATAAAGGTGATGAAATATACTGTGGATTAGAAGCCCCCAAAGAAGATGGTTGGGAACAAGATTCAGACACATTAGATACATGGTTTTCTTCAGGACTTTGGACTTTTTCAACATTAGGATGGCCAGATCTAAACGCTACTGACTTAAAGACATATCATCCAACTAATGTTTTAGAAACTGCTTACGATATAATATTCTTCTGGGTAGCTAGAATGATACTTATGAGTACTTACATTCTTGGTGAAGTTCCCTTTCGGACAGTATATTTCCACGGACTTGTTCGCGATGCCAAAGGTAGAAAAATGAGTAAATCTCTTGGCAACATGATTGACCCATTAGATGTAATTGAAAAATTTGGAACAGACGCTGTTCGAATGTCACTAATCATAGGTACTGGTCCAGGAAATGATAGTAAAATGTCTGAAGATAAAATTAAAGCATACAAAAACTATGCCAATAAACTTTGGAATATCACTCGATTCGTTCTGTCTTCTACTGAAAATCTAAAATACAATCCTGCCTTTAATCAGTATAAAGAAAAAGAAATTGAACTAATAAAAGAAAGAGATGAGGTTTTAAAAATAATCACTAAAGAAATGGATGAAAATAAATTCTATCTTGTTGGAGATAAAATTTATCAATACACATGGGCACGATTTGCTGATGTTATAATTGAAGAAAGCAAAGAAATAATCTTGAATGGAACTGATGAAGAAAAATTATCTCGTAAGTATTTTTTACTGAATACACTAGTTGATATTCTAAAAGTGCTTCACCCTTTCATGCCATTTGTAACTGAAGAAATATGGAACTTAATGCCAGTAGATAATAAAAAATTATTAATGGTAGAAAAATGGCCTAATTAATATATGTCAGTAATAGCACAAAACCCTAATGCAATTGTATACGCGATACTAGGAGGAGTAATTCCAGCTGTTTTATGGTTATGGTTTTGGCTTTATGAAGAAGATTCTGACGATCCTGAACCAATAGGCCTTATAATAATATCCTTTATACTAGGAGGGGTTATGGTGTTATTTGCCATGTGGTTAGAAAAGTTTTCTATGGGATTTATTAAAGATAACACCTATCAAATAATAGCCTGGGCTTCAATTGAAGAATTATTAAAATTAATAGCTATTTCGTTTATTATTTTTGGTAATAATATTATAAAAAAACCCATTGATTATCCTATGTATTTTATTGCTACTGCTCTCGGTTTTGCAGCATTTGAAAATGTCCTATATCTTATACAACCGTTAAGTACCAGTAATAGTATCGTTGGAATGATGACAGGCAATCTAAGGTTTTTAGGATCTACACTTCTACATGCGATAGCTAGCTCAATGATAGGAAGTACTCTTGGTTTATCTTTTTACTTACAAAAATATCGAGGAAGTTATTTAATAATAGGTATAACTTGTGCTATAGTCTTGCATAGTATCTTTAATTTTTTTATAATGAAAGGAAGCGGTGGAAATTTCCTTTCTGTTTTTGGTTTCTTGTGGGTCGTCGCGATTATTAATATACTTATTTTCGAAAAATTAAAACGTATGGGACCTATCGAAATTGTCTCATAATTATATATATGAAAAAAAAATCATTTTTAGAACGTCTTACGGGGAGTATTAGATTAGACGACCAAGAGGAAGAAGAATTAGAAGAATCTGCTGAGGATCAAAAAAAGAAAGTAAATTTAAGAGGTACAGATGTCGAAGGTTTAAATGATGGTGATAAGGCATCAAAATGGGAGGAAGAACAAGAGGCTGAGCTTACAATAGATCTTTATCAAACACCAGGTGAAATTATTGTTCAAGCTATGATTGCTGGAGTTCATCCAGACAATCTATCAATAAATATAACTCGAGATACAATTTCTATTCGCGGAAAGAGAGAAGAAAACCAATCTATTAATAGAGAAAATTATTTTGTGCAAGAATTATACTGGGGAACATTTTCAAGATCAATAACATTACCAGAAGAAGTGAACCCAGAAGAAGCCGAAGCAATTGAAAAACATGGATTATTAATCATCAAACTACCAAAGATTGATAAAAACAGAGAGACTAAACTCAAGGTTAAATCTATTTAATAAAAAACCTCCGATTTAAATCGGAGGTTTTTTATTAGATATGCCTAGACCCAGATTTTACTATTACATAGTCAGGTACTTTTCATGTTTGCAAACAAACATTAAAAAGTCTTTCAAATCTGGACATAAATGAAGCAGTTCATTTATTGTCTAGGCATAAAAAAAACACCTCATGGGTGTTTTTTTATTTGTGTGTCTTTACGACTCCGCTAGAACCTATTTTATTAAAAACTGCTGAGAATATCTACAAGCGTGTAAGGTACCCCATTCTTAAGACAACAATTCCAGTAATTAAACATATTCTAGCGCGGTTGATTTTTCTTGGCAAACTCTCTTGGAGACATTTTTAATGCAGTGTGTATTCTGGTTGTATTGTAGATATGAATTGTATGATATATCTCATATATTAATTCTCCTAAATCATCAAACCTATTAGGATCACCCAGATCAACCTTGAACTTATCATAGAAACTTTCTTGATATCCATTCTGCCAAGGAGAACCTTTTTCTGACATTGATACTGATATACCACTAGAACTACAAAAGTCTGTATATACTCCACCTGTGTATTCACTGCCTTGGTCAGAATGTATGATGTCTGGTCGTGGATGATTCATTAAGGCAGAAATCATAGCTTGGACTACAAGTGCACTTGAATGATTGGTTAGAACAGACACTCCAACAACTTCACGATTGTATATGTCTATTACCGTAGCTACATATATGAATCTATTTCTGTACCACAGATATGTAAAATCTGTAACCCAAATTTGGTTAATTCTTGTTAAGATTGTAGTAACCAAAAGATTAGGATATGTATCATATACACTTGTATTTGTTCGTTTAAATGGTTTTCTATGTCTTCTGTAGGGTTTAATATTAAACTTCTTCATGACTCGAAGTATATGTTTCCTATTTAACTTTAATGCTGTAGCTAGTCTCTTATGCCCATAGCTCGGATGGAGAGTCCAAACTTTTTCAATACTCATTTTTAAGTTTAAATCTTTCTCATATTTCTTACTCTTGTAATACAGAGAACTCCTAGATACTTCAAATATTTCATGAAGTTTTTTGTGTTCTACTGCCACCC
This sequence comes from Minisyncoccia bacterium, assembly GCA_038247045.1. Lineage (GTDB taxonomy): Bacteria > Patescibacteriota > Minisyncoccia > Phycocordibacterales > UBA9973 > UBA8515. Next base: position 7,571 of record JBBRVK010000035.1, read on the forward strand.
CCTTTTTTGCTGACGTCCCATTTGAACAGTCAGCTCACCAATGATTTGTTTTAACTCCTTGTTTTCTTTTTCTAACTTGATTAAATCACGAGAAGGAGTTTCTCCAGTGCTTTCCCTTAACCATTCGTAGATGGTTGTTTTACCGATACCATGCTCATTAGATATTTCTGCTATTGATTTACCAGAGGTCTTTACTCTTTCAAGTATTTGATTTTTTAAATCTTTAGATACTTTATTATGTGGTGTAGACATATTCTTTGGTTAGATTACTAATACGACTATTTTACTATTAATCTTACTGGAAAATGTGTCTTAAATTTGGGGTACCTGTCATGCGGAACGCGAGCGAGATTTTGCGAAATGCTGGGGGTTTGGGGGAAAGTATTTCGAAAAATTCGCTTCGCGTACTTCCTGATTTTTTGACGGGATTTTGGCGGGGCGGGCA